>DAOPYU010000454.1:0-3711 GCA_035353095.1 Candidatus Sumerlaeota bacterium
CCTGTTCGACAGCATCCCGCCGGTCGGCCCGTTGGAGATTACGATTCGTGCGGAAAAGAAGCCGGAAAAGGTCACCCTGGAACCGGGATCTCAACCCCAACCCTTCGAGTACCGCGACGGCGCCGTCCACCTGACCCTGCCGAAACTCGAGATTCACTCGGTTGTGGTGGTGGATTAAACTCCCAGGCGTCCCGAAAATACTGAGACAAAACGTCCTCCCGTTCTTCCGAATGGGAGGGCGTTCTGTCTTTCATCCTGAAAACCGCAGTTGAGCGTCCCTGCCCCGGCTTTACTCCAGGCGGGCGAGACGCCCGCCCTCCCAGGAAACGCCTATTTTTGTAGGGAGAAAGCGGTTGCCGGGACCGCCAACCTCCTGATTGGCGCGGTCAGTTAGACTCACCCCAAAAGTGACCGAGCCAAAACATTTTTCGCCCCATGACACAAGAATGAAAGACTCGTTTTCTATCCTCAACTGCGGTTTTCAGGTTCATTTATTCCGAAATTCCCACCCGTTCACCCGATTGAAGCCCGCTGAGGACCTCCACCCAGCCGTCTTTTTTCTCACCTCCGAGTTTCACGAAGCGGCGGTCCGCCCGGTTGTCCGTTCCCACCACCCAGACAAATTCGAGTTGCCCGACCCGCCGCAGGGCGGTTTCGGGGACATAGACGCGGCGCGCCTGCCCGGCGGGGATCAGGAGACGGCCAAACATGCCCGGGTACAGGTCGTCGCGCTGGGGCAGCGCCACCTTCACCTGAACGGAACGCGATCCCGGTTCGGACTGTGGAACAATTTCTTCCACGACCCCTTCCACACTCGTGCCCAGCGCGTCAATCTGAACCTGGAGTTTCTGCCCGGGTTTCAAGGTTCCCGTTAAAGACTCCCGGACATAGGTCTCGAGGCGCATGCGCGTGGGGTCGTAGAGTTTGAGGATCGGCTGGCCGGGCATGGCCGTGTCACCCGGTTCGGCGTAGCGGTCCACAACCCGCCCGGCAAAGGGCGCGTCGAGAGTAGCCCAGGCACGACCGGTTCCCGCTTCGCTGGCAGCCTGCTCGGCCCGCGAAACTTCAGCCTGCGCGGTCTTCCAGGCCGCTTCCGCCGCGTCGAGCTGGCTCTTCGAGGCGGCCGAAGCCGCGATCAGTTTCTGGATGCGTTCACGCTCCTGCGCCGCTTCGGTGAGGCGGGCGCGTACGGCGGCCGTGGCCTGACGGGCCTGTTGTTCACGCGCTTCCAGGTCGCGGCTGTCGAGTCGCACGAGCGTCTGGCCGGGCGTGACAACATCACCCGCGCGAACCGCGATTTCATTGATGGTCGCCATGATGCGCGAACTGATCGCGGTCTCTCGCAGAGCGGACAGGGTGCCGGGCGCCTTCTCGATCTGCGGTTCGTTTTCTTCACGAACCGCCTCAATTTTCTGAAAAGCCGGGGCCATCCCCGCCGGTTCCGTAAGTTTACCCGGTTCGACCTTCTGTCGAAAGACTCCGGCCAGGTACGCGATGATCAACGCGAGCAGGGCGAGTCCCACAACCCAGGTGAAAAGGCTGAAGAGAGTTTTACGATTCATGAGGAGGTTGTCCTTCTGTGGATTCAGAATCGGGGAGATCTGTTCCCGGCTCGGAGTCAACTTCCGGAGAAACATAGGGGGCTTGGGCGGCAGCCGGATCGGGTTCATCCGCCGGTTCCTCCGGAAGCCCATGTCCCGCACGGTGCGCATACACGAGGTGATAGACCACGGGAATCACCCCGAGCGTGAAAAGCGTGGAAGCGGTGACCCCGAAAATGATGGACCAGGCCAACCCCGAGAAAATCGGGTCGAGCGTGATGACCACATTTCCCAGGAAAGCCGTTCCGGCAGTCAGGATGATCGGACGGGTCCGGATGGCGCCCGACTCGATCAGGGCATCTTCGAGAGAAAGCCCCCGGATCAGGCCTCGGTGTATGAAATCCACCAGGACGACCGAGTTACGCACCACAATACCGGAAAGCGCGATCATGCCGATCATGGCCGTGGCGGTGAAATAAACGGGATTCGGGAACCCGGCTATCGCACGCACCCCTACAGAATTCAACGCCCAGAAACCCGGCATGATCCCGATCATCGTCAGCGGAATGGCCAGCATCATGATGGCCGTGATAACCATTGAACCCGTCTGGAGCCACAGGACGATGAACATGCCGACCAGCGCCGCGCCGAACGCAATACCCAGATCGCGAAACACGTCCAGCGTAATTTTCCACTCGCCCTCGCCGCTCCAGGCCGCCCGTGTCCCAGCCGGAAGCGACCAGTCCAGCCCGGCGCCCAGATTGAAATAATGGCGCTGCGCGAGCGGCCGAGCCGTCTCTGCGCCTGCCTGTACCGTCGTCGAATAAGTACCGCGCACTTCGTCGGCCTGAACATCCAGAATCACATCCGCCGGAGGACGCCCCGCCGTGTCGGCAAACACATAGGCCACCCGATCGAGGTTCTTGTGGTAGATGGTCTTGTCCACCGTCCGGTTCTGAAACGTCCCCAATTCCGAAAGCGGAACCAGCGGAGTCGGCGCATCGCGCAGTCCGACGCCCTGGCGGATCTTGGCGATACCGGGACGGCCCTTGATATAGAGCGAGGCGAGCGCGTCGGGACTGGACCGCACCTCACGCGGCAGACGCAACAGGACCGGAAGCGCGTTCACCTCGGTCGGGATGTTGAGCGTCGTGGCGGACAGCCCCCCCGTAGCCAGCGCGATGGTCTGGGCGATTTCCTCGGTTCCCACTCCCGAGAGCGCGGCCTTCTCCTTGTCGGTCACAAACAGCAGGCGCGCCTGATCCGCCTCGATGGAAGTGTCCACTTCCACCACCCGTTCTTCTTTTCTCAGGCGTTCGGCGGTGACCCGGGCGGCCGTTTGGAAGGTCACGTAAGGCGTGTCGGGGTCTCCGTGGATCTCGGCCGTGATCGTCGAAATGACTGGCGGTCCGGCGGGCAATTCGACCAGTTTGATGCGGGCGTTGTAACGCGCGGCAATGGTCTCAAGATCATTCCGAATTCTCAGAATGATTTCATGCGACTGCTGCGCGCGCTGCTTCTTGGGCAGGAGCCCGACACGCAGGTCGGCGACATGCGCCCCCTTGCGCAGGAAGTAGTGCCGTACCAGGCCGTTGAAGTCCATCGGCGACGCCAACCCCACATAGCCGGTGAAATCCTTCACCTCGGGAACCGTCCGCAGATAGCGCGCCAGTTCGCGCGTGACCGCTTCCGTCGTCTCGAGCGTGACGCCCGTGTCCATGTCCACAACGATCTGAAACTCGTTCTTGTTGTCGAACGGCAGCATCTTGAGGGGAACGAGCCGGAACGCGGGCAGGATCACCGCGAGCGCAAACAGAGCGGCGATGCCCGAGAGAAAAGCCCAGGACATCCAGCGGTGGCGCAACAGGGGGCGGAGCAGAAAGTCGTAAATCCGGTACAGCGGTGTGCGGCGCACGTCGTATTCCGCATGAACCGCGCCTCCCGTGCCCGATTCCGACCGATGACTCAGAAGTTTGAGGGACAGATAAGGCGTGACGCAGAACGCGACGATCAGACTCATGAAGATTGTCAGGGGGACATTGAGCGCCATCGGACGCATGTAGGGGCCCATCATGCCGGTGATGAAAAACAACGGCAGGAACGACAGGATCACTGCGATTGTGGACATGATGAGCGCCGGACGGATTTCCTGAACCGCGAGCAGGACGGT
>DAOPYU010000455.1:0-3710 GCA_035353095.1 Candidatus Sumerlaeota bacterium
ATCTGGGCGGTCACGCTCCAGAACGAACCGCAGACGGACCTGTTGCGCTACCCCTGCATGCGCCTGGACGAGGCGGACCAGATTCGCTTGGTGCGTCTGCTCGGGCCGAAACTGGCGGCCAGGGGCCTGAAGACGAAAATCTTCGTCCACGACCACAACTGGGAACTGCATCCCGGCGACCGGAAGGTGTTGGGCGGTGACGCCAAAATGGACCCGGTGGCCAGCGTGACGCAGATTTTCCAGGACTCCGAGGCGGGCCGCTATATCGCCGGGAGCGCGTGGCACTGCTACTCCGGCGGCGCTGAGGCGATGAAGAAGGCTTATCAGGCGATTCACCAGAAATTCCCCGACAAGATGATCCTCGGCACCGAAATTTCGGCGTGGGGCAAGAACCGCGGTGGCTGGTGGGGCCATGTGCGCTCGCGCATGGCGATGAGTTGGATGGGCGGGCCGCAGAACGGGTGTCAGGCGATTCAGGAGTGGAACCTGGCGCTCGACCAGAAGTACGGCCCGACCCTGCGCGACGATTCGGCGGGGATCGGCGTGGTGACGGTCCGGTCGGACACGTGGCAGGAGGTCAAGTTCGAGCGCGAGTTCTACGGCCTGGCGCAGATGTCCCGCGCGGCGCAGTCCGGCTCGCGCCGCGTGGCCACTTCCGTCGAGGGAGACGATCCGAATAAGGATCTGGATGTGGTGGCCTTCTCCGCGCCGGAGGGCAAAACCACCCTCGCGGTGTTCAACAAGAATGAGGGGGACAGGGCGTTCCAGGTGAAAGCGGGCGGGAGTTTCTTTCAGTACACCCTGCCCGGTCGCAGCCTGGTGACGTTCGCGTGGTAGTCTTTGAGTGGGTGATTTTCGTTTGTGTGTCGATACCTGGGATTCTGGGGAAAAATGTAGGGGCGGACCTGTGTGTCCGCCCCCTGTGTCCGGCCAATCAAAAAATGAAGAATAAAGACATGATTAACATGATTAAAAGGATTCATGGGTGCGATATTCCATATTGCTAATCTTGTTAATCCTGTTTTCCGTTTTCCATATTCATTCCGATTTTGAGCGGATCAGTCGGGACTCTTCGGCGCCGATTCGTTTTCCTGCGCCTTTTCGCCTAAGATTGACATTCCGACGTTCATGGGTAGATAACCAAGGTTCGCTGGTCGTACTGTAATCTATTGGCTGGCGGCTGGTTGTGCCATAGGGAATCGAGTACGCGTTGGTACGAGCGGCCCGCCAGGCGGGCCCAACCCTGTACGCCCATCTGGCGCAGGCAATAGACTTCTTCCTCCCAACTGTTCATTTTCTCCCAGCGACGGTAAGAGGAAAGTTCCCCGGAGGAATGTCGGTCGGCGGTTGCGCAACTCGTAGCCGCAAGAGCCCAGTCTCCCTCACGGACGTAGAATTCGAAGGCCATCCGCTCGGAGAGCGTACAGAAGCGAATGGTTTCCTCCTTGAGCGCCGCTGCAAATTTCGGGTGGCTACACAGGAACATATGGAATGTATCAGTTACAAGACTTACATTTTCCGGGAACATGAAATACCAACGATTCATGTTCTGGAATGCCTGTCGGTCCCTGTTTTGGGGCAGGGCCAAAACCGCGTGTATTTTCTCCCGTTGTTCTTTCAGGAACGCCCGCGCCTGGTCGTGCTCGACCGGGTCGGGGATTGTTTCGAGTACTTTATCGGTTTCCGAGGCTTGGTCGAGCCAAGCCTGAGTCAACTCCCGCATTTTGGGCGAGAGGTGGGGGTAGTCGTCGAGGTTCAGGAAAGGGTGGGTTCCGGAGGTGGAGTCGGAGGCCGTCGCCGAAAGTGTCCCCGAGGTGAAGGCCATCGAGGAGGGGGACGTGTTCCGGTTCCGTTCCACCTGTCCCGGTCCGGAGATATCGGGTGGGGCCACCTCGCGCCGCAGGTTGGGGACCGTGATTACAACCAGGAAGGCGAGAAAGAAGACCCCACCAATCCCGCCGATCAGCATCCCCCGGAAAAGGAACCGTCCCCAGAATCCCCGTTTCGGTGGGGGGGAGACCGGGGCTTTCTGGTTATCTTGGTTGTTCATCCGATTGATCTCCTTCGGGTTATGTTTCTGTTTTCGGGGAGTTTCGTTTCCCTTGGTTCATTTATCTTGTGAATCGTGTCAATATGAGTCTTTCTCGCGCATCGCCCCGTGGAAAATCGAGAAACCGGCTATTTTCAATGGTCGTTTTTCCCCGTATCGTTTTTTGACGGCAGTGGATAGCTTTCCTTCATCCATCTTGTCGTTCCAGGACCGATGATCGTGGGGATGGTCAGTAATTTGCCGGCTCCTCGTGTGACGGATAAAATCGGATTGTCCGGTTGATATCCCATCACGGAGTCCAGAGCGTGTTGATACGAACGCCCGACCAATCCGACCCAGCCTCGAACCCCCGGATTTTGGCGCAGGCAATAGACCTCTTCCTCCCAGGTGTTTACTTCGACCCATTCTGGATGATTCGCGGGGAGTGAACCGGTTTGGGCTGCGTTTTGTCCATCCGAGTTGGCGATACAGGTGTACGCCGCGACATCCCAGAAGCGGTGATGTACACGAAGTTCAAACTGCATTCGGTTACATGCGATGAGAGACCAATACATTTCCTTCCCAAGTGCGGCGCCAAACTCCGGTATTGGACATTTCTCTCCAGGTTCTCCCTGGGGCCATGAAAAATTGTATCGAAGCCCCAATGCCTTGCAGAACGAATTGTAACTCTCAGGGAGCCGCAACTGGGTTTGACGTTCCTGCGCTTTACTGAAGGTCAGGTTTTCCCATTCCAGAGGCAGACTCAGAAGCGCCGCGATCTTTTTTTCTCGATCTTTGAGGAATTCGAGCGCCTGAGCGCGCTGGGTCGGATCGGAGATTGTCTCAAGCGCTTTGTCGGTTTCCGCGCACTGGTCGAGCCAGGCCTGGGTCAGTTTCCGCATTGTGGGCGAGAGGTGGGGGTAGTCGTCGAGGTTCAGGAGAGGGTGCGTTCCAGAGGTGGAGTCGGCAGCTGTCCCCGAAAGAGTCCCCGAGGTGGGGGTCGTCGAGGAGGGGGAGGCGTTCCGGTTTCGCTCCACCTGCCCCGGTCCAGAGATCTCGGGCGGGGCCACCTCGCGCCGCAGGTTGGGGAGCGTGATCGTGATCAGGAAGGCGAGAAAGAGGACCAGACCGATCCCGCCGATCAACATCCCCCGGAAGAGGACCCGTCCCCAGAATCCTCGCTTCGGTGGGGGGGAGACCGGGTCTGTCTGGGTGTTTGTGTTGCTCATCTGATTGATTTCCTTTGTGTTATGAGTTTTGGGGACGGGATTTTCATTCCCCGCCTTTTCCCTTCTTCTACTATAGACGTGAAATCGGGATTTTGTTGGATCGAAAAAGTGATTTTTTTCAAAAAAAGTGAACGGAGGGGCGGGAACCGCTGAGGCCGAAGAAAATGACCCCGGAGTTGTATTCCCGCTTCAACCGGGAAGAAACCGCGAAAACCTCGAAATTGGACAAGATTTACAGGATTGACAAGATTGTGGGTGTGAGTTTCCCGTATCCTGTTAATCCTGTAAATCGTGTCTATTACTTGTTCGTTTTCCCCCAGATGAAACCGAGAGAACCGCGAAAACATCGAAATTGGACAAGATTTACAGGATTGACAAGATTTGGGTGTGGTTAATTCAATCCTGTTAATCTTGTAAATCGTGTCTATTCCCTGTTTCCCCGGTTCATTCCG
>DAOPYU010000456.1:0-3702 GCA_035353095.1 Candidatus Sumerlaeota bacterium
AAACAGCCGGACAAGACAAAACCGGCGACGTGGATCACGCTGCCCTACTCGCAGGGGCCGGATTTCTTCAACATCGGCGTGTTACTTTTCCACTTCGACAAAAGCCCGGTGAAACGGGCGATGTGGGCTGCCGCCGGGGTGTTCTACAACCAGACGCGCACGGATGGTTCGAGCCGCACCAACCGCCTCTTCCCGTTCTGGTCCTGGAAGCGCAGCGGTCCTGCCGAGGCGCCGGACAAGACACGTCTGAACGTCGGGCTGGTAGGCTATGTACAGCGTACCGAAAAGGAAGGGAACCAGGCGTACCGCTCGATCCTCTTCCCCCTGACGCACTGCTGGTCGTCCGACCAGGAGAAGGGCTCGGCTGTCTTCCCCCTCTATTACGACCGGGAAAAGACCAACGGCGACCACAACCGGGTCACGCCGCTGTCGTTTTCGTACAAGAAGGGGGAAACGTCGTGGGATTCCGTCGGCTGGTTGTTCCATTTCTGGAGCCTCGACCGTTCGACCGGTCACATGCTCCTGCCGTTCTACAGTTTTGCGGCCCTGAAGGGCGAAGGCCACCGGTTCAACTCGTTGTTCTACAATGAAGAACGCTCGCCCGAGAAGAAACTGGTCAATGTGGGCGGTCCGTTGTTCTACAGTTCCAACAAGTCGGGGGAGAGTTATCGGACGGTTCTCTGGCCCTTCTTCCAGCAGTGGCGTTCCGACAAGGACCAGTCGAAGACCGATCTGCTGGTGCCGCTCTATTGGTCGTCGAAGAAGGGCGAGAACGAAACCACCGTGGTCCCGCTGGGGGGCAAGTGGAAGAAAGGCGAGGAACAGGGGTCCTGGGTGTTCCCGCTCTACGCCGCCAAGAGCGGTCCGAAGGACAGCTATGTCTATACCCTGCCCTTCTCTCACGGGATGGAACTGGGGGAGACGCCGGAGAGGAACCGGCGCTGGTTCGGCAACCGCCTGGTCGGGTATTTCGAGCGTCGGGGACCGGAACACAAGTTCCGTTCGCTGCTCGGGTTGATCGGGCATGAGTCGAACAGCGAACGGAAGACGTTCAGCACGTGGGTGTTCCCGCTGGGGGAAGTGACACAGCGCGGAGTGGATTCGCCGCTCTTCGAATACTGGAATGACCACCCTTCTCAGGAGAAACTGGACAAGATGACGACCGAAGCCCGGGAGAAGGCGGAGAAGAACGAGGGGTATTGGAGCTCTCAGGGAAAAGGCTGGCGAGTGGGAGTCCTGGGCCACGAAAAGAATACGGTGGTGAGGGGCGAGGTCTCGCGTCCGCCGAAAGAGGGGGAAAAACCGCCGATCGAGGTGACGGTCCGGAATTCCACCGAGTCGTACCTGTTCCCGCTCTGCAATTTCAACCAGACCGAGGGGGAGCGCTCCGAAGCGGCCGTTCTGCCTGCGGGACTGCTCTGGAAGCGGGAATGGAACAAAGGCCCGGATAGCGGGGAGCGGACGGAAACGACCGCTCTGCCCTGGGGGACGCTCTGGAAGAGCGAAATCCGGACGGACAAAGACGGGAAAGGGCACGCCGAATCCCGCGTGTTGCCTTTCGGGATGTTCTGGAAGAGCCAGACCGAGTGGAGCGCCAGTCCGGACCAGGCCGAGCAGGTGCGCAGGCAGTTTCTGTGGAAAGTGGTGGATTACAAGCGCGCGGGTGAGAAGACGAGCGTGGACGCTTTCCCGTTCGTTTCGTGGGACCGGGACACGGAACGCGACGCTCGTTCCTTCTCCTTCATCGGGCCGGTGCTGCGCAAATCGAGCGTGAAAGACCGGAGTCAGTGGCAGATTCTCTTCATGAAGTTCGGGGGGGATCTGAACGAGAAGTGATCGTCGGTTGCTTGGGAAATGAGCGTGAAGACGTCTGGGGCGATGGCAGGAGGTCGCTCCAGACGTCGTCGTTTCCGGCGCTGCATGGGGAAATTCCGGGGACGCGCATAGGCCGGGGGAACAGGGGAGGGAAGTCGAAATTTTCCGATGTTGATATTTCGAGAGTTACCGTGGAGAAGCCGAGGGCCGGGAGGAGGAACCGGGCTGTGCAATTCTTGCGCAGCAGGGGGCGGTGTTTCGCGTAAGAATTGCACACTCGAAACACTTAACTCTATTTATATCAATCATTTGATCTCTGGTATAGACCTTGCTGACAGGTAATTCGAGGATTTCTGTGCCTTTGGCGTAGATCCGGAAAATCTGGTTAGATTAATGTCAGGGAGGAACGAAAGATGAGAGTGTTCTCAAAGAAGGCCGCTCTGGTGGGTGTCGGGCTGATGGCTTTGAGCCTGAGCGCTTTCAGCGTGGCTCAGGATCCGGCTCCGGCCGGGGGGCAGGCTGGGGGCAATCAGGACATGCGTCAGCGGATGCGTGAGCGGATGGCCCAGCAGCGCAACCAGCAGGGCGGACAGCAGGGGCAGGATCAGGGCGCTCCCGGCGCTCCCGGCGCTCCGGGTGGACAGCAGGGCGGGCCGGGCGGTCCGGGCGGGATGCGGGGGATGCGGAATTTTGATCCCTCGACCATGTGGGAAAACTTCATGTCGAAAAGCTTCAAGGATGAATTGAAGTGTACGGATGACGAGTGGACCAAGATCGAGCCGCTGCTGAAGAAGGTCGTGCTGGGTGAGATGGAACTGCGTCAGACGGAAAACCGTGGCATGATGCGCGGCATGATGGGAATGGGACGTCGCGGGATGGGTGGCCCTGGCGGGCAAGGCGGTCCTGGTGGACAGGGCGGTCCGGGTGGACAGCAGGCGGGTCCTGGCGGACCTGGCGGGCCGGGGAATCCCTTCGGTGGCGAGCAGTTGAAGGAGGAGCAGGATTTGCAGGCCGCGTTGGATCAGGCCACTCCGGTTCCCGCGGACATTGAGGCCAAACTGAAGGCCCTGCGCGATGCCCGCACGAAGCAGAAAGCGGAAACCGCCGCCAAGGTCGAGAAGATGAAGAAGGACCTGGTGACGGACAAGGACGTGCTGGCCAAGGCCGTGACGCCGACGCAGCTGGCGGCCCTGGTGTTGCGTGGTACGTTGGACTAAGTCGAATCTATTCAAACAGGAATTGAGGCGGGAACCATGAGCGTGAGTGACACCGTGGCCCAATTGCTCGAAACCATGATCGGGAACAGGCAAATCTCGGCCATGGACGCAAACGCCCTGCGGCAGCAGCTGGAACGGGATGAGGTTCAGGATATCCAGAGCGAGGCCGAAATCCTCCAATGGCTGGCGGAAGAATATCACCTTCCTTTCTCGGATCTGGAAGATCTGGAACTCGATCGTCAGCTGCTGTCGCAGTTCCCTGCCCGCGTACTGCTCAAGCACGAGATGCTGCCCCTGCGCCGGGTCAATGGCTCGGTCGAAATGGCCATCAGTCGGCTGTTTGAAACGCAGGGGCTCGATTCGCTGCGGGTGTTGACGGGCGAGAACATCACGCCTGTACTGGCGACGGGCGAGTCCATCCGGCGCCAGATGAAGGAAAAACTGGGGGTCGGGGCCGACACCCTCGATACCCTCGACAAGGAAACCTCCTCGTTTCAGGTGCTCGATGAAGGAGACGAGGAAGACATCAATCTGGATGATGCGGCGCAGGATGCCTCGATCATCCGCTTTGTGAACCAGGTTCTGACCGACGCCCTGGCTCAGCGCGCCACCGACGTCCACCTCGAACCGTACGAGGACGAGTTCCGGATTCGTTACCGCGTGGACGGGG
>DAOPYU010000457.1:0-1157 GCA_035353095.1 Candidatus Sumerlaeota bacterium
TACGCCGGTTTGGGACGCCCATCGCGCTCCACAATTCCCATGTTGTGCTCGAAATAAAAAGGGTCGTCGCCGTCGTTGAGAAAGTCGTACCAGAAAGTCTTCGGCTGCACCCCCGAGGCGATCGTGCAGAGGTAGGTTCGCGCCAGATAGTTTGCCTGAGCCCGCTGGCTGTTGGGCACAAAGTCCTGATTCAACGCGTGGTGCGGCACAAAGGTGGCCCAGCCCATCTCCGTGATCCAGACCGGCCGTTTCGTCCCATCGGGCAACTTGACCACATCGGCGGCCTTCTTCAGGTCCGCGATGAATTCCGAGTCCTTCAATTCCACCCGATAGGGGTGAATGGTCAGAACGTCAAACGGCGTTTTCTTCTTCAACATCTTGTCAATGAAGTCAAAATCAATCCCGGACGTGGACAACCCCAGAACCTGCGCACTCGGGTCCTCTTCCTTCACCACCCGATACGACTCGATCAACAGGTCCGCGTACAGTTCCTTCGGCCCCTGCCAGAAAAAAATGTTTGGCTCATTCCAGATCTCCCACTGGTGAATCCGGTCATGGTAACGCCGCACCAGCGCCCGCAAGAATTGCGTGTATTGCTGGATTCCCTCGGGCGTGTAGTCCTTCGACCAACCCGACCAGTACCCGACAATCGCATAGACGGTGATCCCGTTGCGCTGGGCGGTTTCGACCAGCCGGTCGTAGAAATCCCATTGGTATTGTCCCGGCTGCGGCTCGATCCGCGACCACGAGAAATCCTCCCGGCTCCACTTCACCCCCGCTTTACCGGCCAACTCGGCGATCCATTCCATCATCCGGGGATCGAAGCGGTTCAGGTACACCCCCATCCCGAAAGGGGAATCCGGATCGAGACTCAAGTCCTTGTTGACCTCGCACGTCCCCATCCAGTACGCCTGAACGGGCAGATCCTTCTGTCCTGCCGCTTCAAAGGTGAACTTCGCCTCCACGAATCGGCATCCGTCCGGCAGTTGCGGCAGGTTGACCCATTCCATCTGAGGTTTCAAACCGGCGGGGACCTCCACTTCCCGCTGGTCTGTCTGCAAAACTTCTCCGTCCCAGCGTTTCAGTTCCCAATGCAGTTTGCCCCGAACAGGCTGGTCGGAGAATGCCCTCAACTGCGCGCCGAACCGGGCGGGTTG
>DAOPYU010000457.1:1257-3671 GCA_035353095.1 Candidatus Sumerlaeota bacterium
CGCAGATGCAGGCTGACCGGATGCCCGGCGGCGTTGCCTCGCGCCACCACCCGGATTTTACGGACCGCGCCGGGCAATGTCACGTCCGGGAAATGCAACTGGACCTGATCCGCCCCCTGACGGTAATCCAGAACCAACCGTTTGCCATCCCAGGCGGACTCTCCCCCATTCCCACCCCGGGTCCCCAGATGCCACGCGTCGCGGGCAATCACGGCGTCGAGTGGATAGGTCAGTATTTTCTCGGAGGCAGACGATCCCGCGCAAAGGGGAAAAACACCCCCACTCGAAATCAGACACACCCACACCAGCCTCATCCAGAATTTCATTCTTCTGCCCATTTCCATCGGCATTTCCCTTCCTCTCCAGACAGATAGCCTCGATCGTTTCTTTTCCCAGAAAGATTTAAACCTACCACCGCATGCGAAACTCCGGCTCGAGGGGAACTTCCGGAATTTCCTCCGTTTCCACCTTCTCGACATAGGCGTGCCGGGGACCCATGTGAATCCGATCCAGAAAATCGTTGAGAACCGAGGAATCTCCCTGTGCCTCGATTTCCACCCGCCCGTCCGAACGATTCCGCACCCACCCCGTCACCCCAGTCTGCTGCGCTTCGTCGAGCGCAAAATAACGGAACCCCACCCCCTGGACCAGCCCCGTCACGAGCACGTGTTTGCGTGGCATGGCTTCCTCCCCTCGCCGGAACGGCGTTCTTCCCGAGCATTCAATTCGATGATATCTTACCCCGGAGCCGCCCAATGAGAAAGCCGCTTTTCGCGTGTAAGACGAAAAAGCGGCTCGGAAAACCCTCACGATTCGGAACGCGCTCAGGCCGACTCGCCCGCGCCCGAATCCGGCTCTTCCTTAGGGTCCTTGCGATGCCGCCAGTACTCGATCACCATCGGCAGAACCGAGATCACAATGATCGCCATGATCACCATCGAAAAGTTCTTCTGCACCACTTCAAAGTTCCCAAAGAAATAACCGAGCAATGTCAACACACTGACCCAAAGCACCCCACCCACCACGTTATACGCGGCAAACTCGATGTAACGCATACTGCCCACGCCCGCCAGAAACGGCGCAAACGTTCGGACGATCGGGACAAAACGCGCCAGAATAATCGTCATCTTTCCATACTTTTCATAGAAACGATGCGTTCGGTCGAGATATTCCTTCTTGATGAAACGCCCTCCGCCACACAGGCGCGGACCGAAGAAGTACCCGATTGAATAATTGACCGCATCGCCCAGAACGGCGGCGGCAGACAACAGGACCAGAATTCCCCAGATATTGAGCGCCGATCCACTGGCCGCAAAGGTCCCCGCCACAAACAGGAGCGAATCGCCCGGCAGAAACGGCGTGACCACCAGGCCCGTTTCGCAAAACACGATCGCAAACAGAATCAGATGCGTCCACACCCCATACTGGGCAATGACCTGATCCAGGTACTTGTTCAGATGCAGAACGATCTCGATGACATGCTTCAACAATTCCATTGCGCACTCCCCTGCAATAAGTCAGGCCCTTCCCGGAATCCCTCGTCAGGCCGTAAACATTGTGCGGCCTGACAGACGGGTTGTCAAGGTCCGCTTCTTTCCATCTTTCCACCCCGGCTCAGGACGCCTCACAAAAAGGCCTCCGCGCGATCCACTCGCGCGAAGGCCCTTGACTCTCTCAACTCCCGCACGGGAGTCCCTATTCGGCAAAAGCCGCCTCGATATAGAAAGCGCCAGCGCTGATCTCGAAAGGAATCACCAGCACCTGCCCCTTGGTCTTGTGCTCGACAATGTGGTTGCGTCCCTGGATCATTGTCGGAATCGCCATTTCGAACTTCATGTTCATTTTCGCCAGACCGGCCCGCGCCCCGCCGGAAATCATGTTGGTCAACTCGCCCACACAATCCAGCACGTCCTGATTGACCGTGGTGAACTCCTCTCCCAGCATCCCCGACACAATCTGCAGGATGGCCGGTTCCGTAAACACCAGCGCCATTGAACCGCTGACCGTCTCACTGGCCATGCCAATGATCCCCGTCACATCACCCGTCGGTTGATTATCCACTTTCAGAAACGGCTTGCCCGGCCTGGCATCCAGAAACGCCATCGTTTTCAGCACATTCAACGTGCTTTCCAGAAAAGGCCGGATCACTTCCGCACGAATCTCGCCCGCCATCGGCTGTCTCCTTCATTCCTTCCCCAACGCATTCGGCGGCATTCCCGCGTCCCGCCACCTGAAATTCATATCTTTTAAAACCGCCCTGGAATTTTCATTCCCGGATCGCACACCGTCTTCGAAGGCAACTGCCATTCAAATACCGTTCGATCCCGTTCAGTATGAAAAACTCCCCCCCAAAATGCAAGGGAAGATTGGCAAAAACAACAGGCACCTCGATCCTTCACGTTTCTGTCGCCCCT
>DAOPYU010000458.1:0-3666 GCA_035353095.1 Candidatus Sumerlaeota bacterium
GGGGGAGAAAGCGGTTCCCGGGAGCGCCAATCTCCCGATTGGCGCGGTCAAAAGACTTCACCCAAAAGGGGAGGGAGCCCGAACCGTTTTCTGCCCATACGATAAATACAAAAAACTCGTTTCTGTCCTCAACTGCGGTTTTTAGGATAATGTTCTGAGGAGAAGGAGAAGAATCCGAAGACCGCATGAAACGCCCAAGCCTTTGCGACTCTGCGCCTTCGCGCCCTTGCGTTAAAATAAGTGGCGATTCCGCCCCTCCTCCCGTTTTCCCATCCCCCTGCAACACAGGAACCCCGTCGGGGGAAGCGCTCCGGCATTTCCACCCAACGGGGTTCTTTCATTACGGACGGCCCACAGGACAACTCCCCCCCGGCCGTTCACTTCGCGCCCGGCATGGTCACATCCTGCTGGGCGGCGGGGACACCGTCCGCATCTTCCGGCGGCGCGGGGGTGGGGTCGTCGAGGGCCATCTCCTGATGCGCCTGAAGCTTGCCGAAAAGATCCGTCTCCCACGTCACCGTCACGCTCACCTTGTCGCCTTTTTTCAGCGTCTGGGGAATACGCCACGCGTATTCGCAGACGCCGCCTCACCCATACTCCAAGGCGCCCTCGCCTATCTGTTTCCCCTGCGCGTCGCAGATCGCCACCTTGCCGCCGTCGGACTTCTCGTTCTCCGCCCCCGGCAGGACGCGGTTGTACGAAATCCCGTTCGCCCCCACAAAGTCGCGCGAGATCGTCAGGCTGTCGTGATCCTGGTCCACCGCGATATCGAACGACTGGAACTTGCCCGGACGCAGCGTGACCGTCTTGCCCGCCTCGATCGTCAGCGGTTCGTCCGCCGAAAAGGAGAGGATCTGTTCCCGTCCGGATTCCAGCGTCACGAACAGCAGGCCGCTCATCAGTTGGGTCTTCTGCGCCTTCATCGCCACGGGAAAGTCCCGTCCATCGGACCAGATCACCGCCGTCGGCATCTCGTCCCCCTGGTCCGGCTTGCCGAAGTTCCCTCGGAAACTCCACGACCGGAGTTTGCAGGCGAACTCGGGCTGGAGGGCCAGTTTGCCCTGGGGTCCGGTGTACCGGGTCAGCGCCAGCTCCATCCGGCCGGCGTTGAATCGCGTTTTGTAAAGCGAACCCTGAACGGAAAGTTCGCTCTGAAGCGTGAACATCTCCCGGCTCATCCGCCCCATAGAGTTGAGCCCCTCCGTGTCGAACTTCCCGTCGCCGTTCAGGTCGAGCAACAGGAACCCCGACGGGTTCTTTTCCGTACCGAAGCCCATGGACGGATTCTGGCTGACCAGGGCGGCGTCCACCTCCTTCTCGTTGAACCGGACCTTCCCCTTGAGCCACAGGTGCGTGTCGATCAACATGAAGTCGGACATCAGCGTGACCGAAAACTTCCGGGGCGCCCCTCCCTGCGGGATCGCCAACTCGATCTCGCGCTGGCTGCCCGCATCGAAAAGCAGAGCGCCATCATCCACATTCTTCGATTCCGGACTTTTGAAACCGTTGAAGATCGGATCGTTCCGCAGGTCCTTGTCGCCATTGAGGTCGAACACCAGCGTGTCGAGCGGCGCGTCCTCCTTCGAGGCGTACGCGGCGAACAGCACCGGATGGACCCAATCGAGCGCGCAGCGCCCCAACCGGGCGTTGTGCGCGCCCGGCGGCAGTTTGTCCGATGTCAGGTCGGGCAGGTAAGAACACAACCCCGCTCCGAACTGCCTCTGGATCGAGTCGCGGTACTCCGACCCGATCGGCTCGACCTGAAACCCGGCCCGGGCGGTCGCCGCCAGGGCCAGGCACAGGGTGAAGTTCCCCAGAATTTTCAGTAAATTCCCGTGCATCCGTAATCCTTTCCCTCGTTCTTGCAACGCATTGCTCGAATAGACCTGACCTCAGATCTCCCATCCGCCCTCTTTCCCTTCAGGGCTTCACGGTGGGGTCTTCAAGCACGATTTCCTTCTCCGCCTCCAATTTACCAAAAAGATCGGTTTCCCACGTCAAGAAAATCGTAATTCTCTCTTCTTTTTTCACTTCTCCGGCATGGTCACATCCTGCTGCGCCGCGGGGCCGTTGCTCGAGTTGTTTTTCGGAGCGGGAGTGAGGTCCTCGAGGGAGAATTCCTTCTCCGCTTCCAACTTGCCAAACAGTTCGGTCTCCCACGTCACCGCCACTTTCACCTTGTCCCCTTTTTTCATGCCTTTATCAATACGCCACGCGTATTGGCAGGTGCCGCCTCACCCATACTCCAGGGTACCCTGGCCGACCTGTTTGCCCTGGGCGTTCCGAATCACGACTTTCCCCCCATCGGATTTTTCCGTATCCGAAACCGGTGTGATGCGGTCATAGGTAATCCCGTTCGCCCCTTCGAAATTCCGCGCCACGATCAGATTCCCGTTTTTCTGGCTCACGGCGATATCGAAAGACTTGACCTTGCCCAGACTCAGAGGGGTCGTTTCGCCCGCTTTGATTGTCAACGGTTCCTTGCCCGAGAACGTGAGAGTCTCCTGACGCCCCGACTCCAGGGTCAGGAACAGGCTTCCGTTCACGATCCGGGATTCGCCCGCTTTCAGAGAAAGGGGAAAATCGCGGTCGTTTGCCGAAAAGACCGCGGCCGTCTCTCGATCCTCGGGTCGCGCATAATCGCAGTTGAGCCGCCAGGATTTGACCTTACTCGCGAACTCGAGCCGGAGGTCGAGTTTCCCCTGAGGGCCGGTATTCGGCGTCAAGGTCAGGTCCATCCGGTCGGCGTCGAAGCGGGAATCGTAGAGCGCGCCCAGAATGGGGGTCTCGGATAACAACGGAAACATTTCCCGTCCCAACCCTCCCGTGGAGTCCAGCCCCTCGACGTCGAACTTTCCATCGCCGTTGACATCGAGCAACAGGTGCATCGAGGGGATCTGTTTCGGACGGAGTACTTCATATCTTTTTGATTTGATCAGGGCCGCGTCCACATCCTGGCCGCCGAAGCGGACTTTTCCTCTGAGCCACAGATCCATGTCCATATACATGAAACTGCCCATCAATACGACATACGCCTTGAGGGTCGGTCCCCCGCCGGGAATCGGCAGTTCAATCTCCCGACCGGCACCGGTCTCAAACCAGACTATTGTCCCACTCGAGTCATTCGGATCGGACCACCGGAACCCGGTGAAGAGCGGATCGTTTGTGAGATCTCCATCGCCGTTGAGGTCAAACACGATCGAGTCGGACGGGGCTTCCTCCTCCGAAGCGTATACGGCGAACAGGACCGGGTGGACCAGATCGAGGGCGAAATACCCCAGTCGGGCGTTTTGGGCGCCCGGAGGTAATTTGTCCGACTTCAGGTCGGACTGGTAATAACAGAAGATGCGTCCGACTTGACGGCCGACGGTGTCGCGATACTCCGGCGGAATCGGTTCGCATTTGAACCCCGCCCGAGCGGACAGGGCAAAGACAACAACAAAAGCGAAACTTCCCAGCCACTGAACCCAAGAACGTTTCATTCGCAGTCTCCTTTTCTCCTCGAAATTTCTCTTATCCTGTCGGGCCGAACCCTGCCGGGAGGACAGGGCGCTAGGAACTCCTCGTTGTCTAGATATGCTCCGGAAAGTTGTTCATCCGGATTGACTCGTTGGCGCTTCGTCGGGCTCCTGTTATTACTTTTCAAAAACCCCGACAGGGGTTGCC
>DAOPYU010000459.1:0-3654 GCA_035353095.1 Candidatus Sumerlaeota bacterium
GGCCGGGCCGGTCCCGGCAGCCCCGAAGCACACCTTTGCCATCGGCGAGAACGATTTCCTGCTCGACGGTCAGCGATTCCAGATTCGCTGCGGCGAGGTCCACTCGGCCCGCGTGCCGCGCGAGTACTGGCGCCACCGGCTCCAGATGGCCAAGGCGATGGGGCTGAACACTGTTTGCGCCTATCTGTTCTGGAATGTCCACGAGCCGCGTCCGGGTGAGTTCGACTGGAGTGGTCAGAACGACGTGGCCGAGTTCTGCCGCATCGCGCAGGAGGAAGGGCTCTGGGTGATCCTGCGGCCCGGTCCTTATTCGTGCGCCGAGTGGGAGATGGGGGGCTTCCCCTGGTGGCTGCTCAAGAACGAGGACATCCAGTTGCGCACGCGCGACCCGCGTTACATCGAGGCCGCCACGCGTTACCTGAAGGAAGTGGGTCGTGCGCTCGGGCCGCAGCAGGTGACGAAGGGCGGACCGATCCTGATGGTGCAGGTCGAGAACGAGTACGGCTTCTTTGCCAAGGACGCCGAGTATATGGGCGTGTTGCGCCAGGCGTTGCTCGATGCCGGGTTCGATGTCCCCCTCTTCGCCTGCAACCCGCCGCAGCACCTCAAGGACGGCTATCGCGCGGACCTGTTCCCGGTGGTCAACTTCGGTTCCGATCCGGCGAAAGGGTTCGAGGCGTTGCGTCAGATTCTGCCCAAGGGCCCGCTGATGTGTGGCGAGTTTTACCCTGGATGGTTCGACACGTGGGGCGCGCCGCACCACACCGGCAAGGTGGACACGTATCTGAAGGACCTCGAGTACATGCTCAAGGCGGGCGGGTCGTTCAGCATCTACATGGCGCATGGTGGCACGTCGTTCGGGTTCTCGACCGGAGCCGATCGCCCTTTCAAACCCGACACGTCGAGTTACGACTATGACGCGCCGATCAGCGAGGCGGGCTGGGCGACGGAGAAATTCACCCAGACGCGCGAACTGATGGCGAAGTACCTCCTGCCGGGGGAAAAGATCCCCGAGGCCCCGTCGAAAAACCCCGTCATCACGATTGCGCCGGTCGAGATGGAAAAGTGCCTGGAAATCATCCCCTCCCTCGATAAACTGACCGGTGTGCCGAAACCCGTTCAGGACGAAAAGCCCCGGACGATGGAGATGTACGACCAGGCCTACGGGTGCATCGTCTATCGTACACAGTTGCCCGCCGGTCCCGCCGCTACGCTCGAAGCGCAGGGGGTGCGCGACATCGGTCAGGTGTTCCTGGACGGAATGCGGGTCGGGTTCCTCGACCGCCGCAGCGGGAGCGCCAAGCTCCGCCTGCCCGAGCGCAAGGAAGCCGTCCGGCTCGACATTTTCGTCGAGGCGATGGGGCGCGTGAATTTCGGAATCGAGGTCCACGACCGCAAGGGTCTGCTCGCGCCGGTGAATCTGACCGTGGACGGGAAAACCACCGAACTGACCGGGTGGCAGGTGTTCAGTCTGCCGCTGGACGACAAAATGCTCGGTGGACTTCAGGATACGGAGGATCTGGCCTTTTACGAATTCCGCGCCATCAACAAGGTCATCGAGGGCCCCACATTCTGGAGGACGGAGTTGAATGTCGAGACGCCGGGGGACACCTTCCTCGACGTGCGCGCGTTCGGCAAGGGCTTCGTGTGGGTGAACGGTCACAACCTGGGCCGCTACTGGAACATCGGGCCGCAGCAGACGATGTACGTTCCCGGGCCGTGGCTCAAGAAGGGGAAGAACGAAGTGGTGGTGCTCGATCTGCTCGGGCCGGGAAACGCGGCGGCGCCGAAACTCGCCGGTCTCGACGCGCCGATTCTCAACACGCTCCGTCCGGAACTCGACTTCGCGCGCAGCAAACGCCCGGAGGTGAACCTGCAACTCGACGGCGCAAAGCCGGTCCACACGGCGTCGTTCGCGCCCGGGACGGACAAACAGGAGGTGAAGTTCGCCTCCCCCGCCAAGGGCCGCTATTTCTGTATCGAATCGCTTAACGCCCACGACGGCAAGGCGTACGCCGCCATCGCGGAACTCACCCTGCTCGACGAGACAGGCAAACCCCTCAGCACCGAGGGGTGGACGGTCGCCTATGTGGACAGCGAGGAACGCGGGAAAGAGGACGGAACCGCTGAGAATGCCATTGACGGTCAGACGGCCAACTTCTGGCACACCGAGTGGAGCGCCGCCTCGCCCGATCACCCGCACCGCCTGGTGCTCGATCTGGGCCAGACCCGCACGGTGGGGGGCTTCCTCTATGTTCCGCGTCAGGGCGCCGGTTCGGTCGGCGGGCGTATCAAGGACTACAAGATTTATGTCGGGGACGGGCTGGTGAAGAAGTGATGTTCGAGCAGGGGCGGGTTTTAGATCCGCCCCTACGGGGATTCTGGACGGACAGGGTCTGTTTTTTCGGCAGATAACGAAGGACTTGCGATCATTGAGGCTTCTCATATGCTGACGTTTCGCTCACTTCAACTCTCAAGTGAACAAGTTGAGGTTGTGGCGATGCTTCTGATCATTTTTGGAGGTTACTTTGCCTGGCTTTTTATGGGCTGGCGTAAAGCATCTCGCCTTCGCAAAGGAGTTTCCCACACGACGGACGAGGACTTTCTCAAAAACAAGAAGTTGATGGATTCCGGAGTGCCGCCTGCATACGCGCTGACCTTCAAACGATTCATCGAATCCGAATACGGGCTGAAAGCGAGGGACGTGGTCGCGCCGGATATGACGCTGGATTTTGTGGGATCCCTGTCTCCGCACTCGCCGATGGTCGACGATTTGGAGATCTGTTATCTCCTGAAACGACTGGAAACCGTCGCTCCACCGGCCGCAGAAACGCTCATGAAAGGCACGATTGCGGACATCATTGTTGTTTGCTGGGGGTTGGGCATTGAATCAGAGACATTTGCACCTGAAGATAAAGGGCTTTGAAGAAGTTCTCGCGGACGATGGGTATTTTTATTTACTGGAGAATATGGAGGTTTCGGATCCAGACACTTCGGATTCTTGCTCTTGAATCTCTCTCAACGTCCCGTGTAGGGTGCCGGTTCGGTCGGTGGGCGGAGCACGAGTTAAAGAATTTGTATCGGGGAAGGGCTGGTTCAGAAATGAGACGAGGGTTTTCGGAGGAAGTGAAGGAAACGGTGAGGCACCGTCGTTCTTACCGGGTGGTCTGTTGCGTTCTGGGTGTCTGGTTGCTTTTTCGTTTGTTTACCTGGAAAGAGGAATACCGTCAGACGGCAGACTGGCAATCCACAACTCTGTTTCACACCTCGTACCTGATCCACCTCTATGAGGAGGTGGAGGGCCGCCTGCCCGAGAGGACGGACGATGCCTTGAATTGGTGGCAGACCCAGTTCGGGTCCACCCGCGATCCCCGGGTGGACCCGCAGATGCTGGAAGTGATCGGGAAGCATCCGGCCCGGCGTTCCATCCCAACCCTCGTGAAAAGCGGGGAAAGCCACTGGTACCTGACGATTCCCGGATTCGGGAAAGTGATGGCGGATGATGGGAACTGGTACACGTTAACCGAAATCGGAGCCCGATTTTAAAACCGTGAGGTTTTCCCGGGAGTCGCTTCATGCCCGGTCATTCGAAAGAAAGTCCGGCTGAAGCCGGCTCCGAAAGATCAGGATGAGCCGAAACACCCCGCCTGAAGG
>DAOPYU010000460.1:0-3650 GCA_035353095.1 Candidatus Sumerlaeota bacterium
GGGAATGGATAATGGATAATTGATAATGGACAATGGATAATTGCGAACCGATTCCTTGCAAGGCGCAACGGAACAAGGCGCAGCGGACGCCCTTTTCTCAGGGAGTTCGCTGCGCCTGGGCGTTTTGCGCTCTGTTGTTCACTCGTTTCTGCCGTTATAGCCCTTGCCCAAAAGAATGATGACACGGAGTCAGGTGTTCCAGATCCAAGTCCCGTCAGGGACTTCTGACAATAGCCCAGCGCTTCAGCGCTGGGTTCTGGAACACCCGTTTTCCCCGTCCCGGAGGGACGGCTGTCGGTTCCCCCGGGTTTTCATTCGTCCCGCCGGGACGCATTGTCTGAGGACCACTTTCCCTCCGTTGAAACGATGGGCGACTTTCTTGCCGTCCCTCCGGGACGGAACGACTGATTGTCAAAACCGACAGTCGGAATAATGAAGGTTCTTTCTGGCAATTACTCAATGATCCCGGTCAAATCCCCACCGCCTGGAACACTCGGGCCAGTTCTGCGGCCAGTTTATCGGTATCGGCCCCCTCGGCATACTGCTTGAGGGAGGGATACTGGTCGAGAAACTCCCGGACCCGTTGGATCAGTTTCTGCTCCTCGGCGGTATAAGACGACGTTTTCAGGTCTTTTCCGCTGAGAATGTCCTTGATCACCCGCTGCAGGAGTTCCTGCTTTTTCGCCAGTTCGGCGGCGGAAGTGGGGGTGGAAGAGGTCGAGGACGCCGGAGCGCAGGGGGCCGGGGAGGACGGTTGCGCCAGCGCCACCTGCGGCGCGCCGAACGTGAGCTGCATGACCGACTGCACGGCGGTCTGGAGCAGGCCGGCGAAACTGGCCCCCTGGGTCTGGAGGGTGGGAGCGGCCTGTTGCGTTCCCGCGACGCTCCCTCCGGACAGCACTCCACCGAGCAGACGCGAAGTGAGTTGCTGAACGGCGGGATTGCTGAGTGCGGCTTGAGCCGCCTGAATCTGAGTGCTCATGAAACGGGACCTCCTTTGAGCGAAACGATTCGGTCCCCGGGGCAGGAAGAGAGAAGGACTCCTGAAACAGGAATACGAACCGGCTTCTGAATGCCGCCGGGGGCGGGGCCGATTCTTCAAACGACCCGATCCTCCAGACGGCAAATTTTTCCCGGTGAAACCGGGTTGGGACAAATGGCGCATGGACGGTGCCAGAAAAGGGGGAAAAACACGGATTCCGGAGGGGGAAAAACCGCCTCCGGCTTAACCCGAGGCGGATCAACCCGATCCCGGATCGTCCCGATCGCGGGGACGCAACGCCCGGGAGGAAACGGAAGAAAATTCTTCGAGTGATTCGGGCGAAACGCAAAATTTTCCCGTCGGCCCTTACAAAAAAGTCGTTCCATTGTAATGGCCGGAGGGGAATCCGATCTGGCATTCTCGGACCTGGAATGCGGAGATGAAAAAGGCGAGGGACTGACTCAACGTCGCATTCTTGTTTCAGCCCGGAAACCGCTGTTATCAACCCAAGCCCTCTGTATTCAACCGGCTTGGGTGTACCCAAAAGGTGCTCCAGAAGGGGGATGGAGCCGAAGATCGAAAAGAGGCGGGTCAAGCGCCAACGGCGCGAGCCATTGTAGCCTGGGGCATCGCCCCAGGAACAGACCGGGTTGTTTTCATAAGGGCTGAAAGCCCGCTCTATCCAGGCGTTTCTCCCTTTCCCGATCGGACGGGCCTTCAGCCCTTATGAAAATGGGAACCCCCTCCCTGGGGCGACGCTTCGCTCTGCCCCAGGCTACGATCAAGTCGCGCCGTTGGCGCTTCAACCGCGGGTTTCAGGTTCAGGGTTTATCCAGATTTCTTTGAACGGAGAGTTTTTGAATGAGCGAATCGAACACAAATTCGAACACCCCACCATCCATTCCCCCGAAGCGGTGGGGGTGGCGACGGCTTTTTCTCTGGGGCGTTCTGGCGGGAGGGGGATGTCTGTTCCTGTTTCTGGTTCTGCTGGCCGGCATCACGCTTCCCAATCTTTGGCGCAAGGTTCCGCCTCCCGAAATTTCCGGACCCCAGAGGGTTTCCGGGAATGCTTCGGATCAACCGGCGTCGAAGACATCGTCGAGTGAGACCTTCACATCCGGAACGCTGACGACTCTGAATCTCGACGACTACCCCCATCTCTCCCCGAAAATGCGGGAACTGGCCCAGGCCTGGTTCGAGCAGTACCGGAAAACAATCGAAGCGCTCGATACGATCCCCGATCCGGTTCTGCGCGCCCAGGCGGCTGCAACTCTTGAGAACCTGTGGAAAATGCAACTGTTCCTGAAGTTGCCATTGGAATGGGGGAATCAGACGCATTGGAACGCATTCGCCGGTATTGTGACGTTGGATGTGCAAATGCGGGGTGGTGTTTCCGCATACCAGCAGGATATCAACGAACTGGTGTGTCCAGGGATGAATAAAGGTAAGAGCCCATTTCAGCAATTGTCGAGTGAGTGTCCGGAATTCACCGAAATTTTCAGAAAGGAAGCCTCATATTTCGTTGCTTTGACCTCCCGAATGCAATTCGAACTCGCGGCGTATCATCAGAAATGGATTCGGGCGGAATTCGACTGCTGGACGAACAACACCTTCGCTCTGATGGCGCCCGAGGGTGGTGTATTGCGCGACGCGTATTCCTGGGAGGACGAGGTGTATTGCCTGCGGCAGTTGGGAGGACGGGGAATCACCGCTCTGGTCGCGCGTTCATATCAGCGGGCCCTGGATTCCCACGTAGCAAACCGGTTACCGGAATCCCTTTTCTTGAAAGTTCGAGGGGTGGGGAATCTGGTGTTGATACCCACTGTCCTCAGACCATATGGAGACGAACAATTGCAGGAAGCGAAGGAACTATTTTCGGGAGAGGACAACCTCCCGAAAACGGAGGAAGAAACGAAGACGATGATACAATCGCTGGAGGAAGAAATGGACAAAACCGAAACCAGCGCGACACTTCCGATCGGGAGTTGAGAAAACAAGTGTCCGCAGGGGTGGGTTTCAAACCCGCCCTCAGAAGTTTTGTTTTTTGATACAGGCGACCAGTCTGGACAGGTGTTCTCGAACAAAATTTTCGGCCCGCTTCAGCGGGCTCTTCTTTGCACCCGCCTTCAGGCGGGGTGTTTGGGTTCATCCGGACTTACTCTGAAACCGGCTTCAGGAACCAACTTCTGGGGGACATACTTAGAATCCCCCATCTCCCCCTTGACAGCATTCCCCGCGTTTGCCAATCTCTCCGAGCAAGACTTGTTTGTCAGAGGCCCTCTCCGGTTCTCCGCATTTTCACTGTCGGGACCGGATCGGCGAGAAGAAAATGTTTGTTCGACCGACCGACCGGGTTCTCCGCCTCCGGTTGAACGCGGCCCTTGAAATGAAACGGGCTTCTGGAGAACCATTCTCCGCGCGGAAAGGAATTCCGATGAGACCCGTTGCCGTTTTTCTGGGATGGTTCTGGGTGTGCTGCTGGGGTCCGTGGGTCGCGGCTCAGGAGGGCCGGGTGGATTTCAGCCCGACCTCTTCCTCGCTCCAGGCTCCGAGTTTTTCGGAAGTGGCCGTTCACGATCCTTCCGTCATCCGGGACGGGAGCACATACTGGGTCTTCGGTACCCACCTGACCGCCGGGAAGTCCGACGACCTGATGCACTGGACCCGC
>DAOPYU010000461.1:0-3649 GCA_035353095.1 Candidatus Sumerlaeota bacterium
GGCGCGGCAGTTGGCCCGGGAAACGGAAGACGAAAACGAGCGGCGCCGTCTGGAAACCCTGGCGGCGGTTCTCGATGTGGCGCCGAAACAGGGCGCCGGAAACCTGCACGAGGCGATTCAAAGTTTCGTTCTGTTCTGGCAGGCGATGGTGCTGGAACAGGCGCCGAATCCCTATGCCTTTTCCGCGGGCAATCTGGACCGCGTGTTGTGGCCCTATTATCAGCAGGGGAGCGAAACGCATGAGGAAGCGGTGGAACTGGTCCGTCACCTCTTGTGTTTCTATCAGGTGGGAAACCGTTGCTGGGCGATCTCGCAGAATGTGATTGCGGGAGGACGGGATGCCGCCGGGCACGATCTGACCAGCGAAATGACGGAAGTTGTGCTCGACGCCTTCTTCGCGACCAACGATCCGCAACCGGCCCTGTCGGTCAAGGTCCATGCGGGCACGCCGGAGTCTCTGTACCGGTCGCTGGGACGATTCTTTTTCACACCGGGGCACAGCACGCCGTCGCTGTTCAATGACGACATGATGTTCGAGGTGTTGCGCGGTCAGGGGGTGGCCGAAGACGACCTGCCGGATTACTCCATTGCCGGTTGTCAGGAACCGCTGATTATGGGAAAGGCCTCCCTGAACACGACCAACACGTGGCTCAATCTGGCGAAGGTTCTCGAATTGACCCTCAACGACGGGCGCTCCACCCTGACCGAACGCCAACTGGGTCCGACCTGGGAAGAACTGGGATACCGGGATTGTGCGGGCGTTTATGGCGATCTCGAGAACGCCTTCTTCCGGATGCTCGATCGGGTGCTGCCCCGGATGCAGGAGGCGGGGAATGCCTGTACGCGTCTCCTGGGCCAACACAAACCCGTTCCCCTGACGTCGGCTGTGATGGAGGGTTTGCAAACAGGCCGCGATATGCGCGATCCGAGGCGCCCCGGCGTGCGATACAACGCCAACGGGTGCCTGATCCACGGTCTGTCGGTGGTGGCGGATTCGCTCCTGGCGGTCAACCGGGCGCTCGAGTCCGGAGAATGGAACGCGGAGGAACTGCGCGAGGCGTTGAAGACCGACTTTCAGGGACAGGAGAGGATGCGGCAGTTCCTGGCATACCAGGAAAAATTCGGGCGGAACCTCGACGTCGTGGACGGGGTGGCGGTCCGTTTGGCCACGACGGTCAGCGAGCGGGTCCGGGCGCTGAAGAATTCGGCGGGGAACGCCTATCTGGCCGACTGGTCCACGCCCAGCACGCATCTGCTTTATGGCTACTGGGTCGGCGCCACACCCGACGGACGGCGCGCGCGCACGATGCTGGGCTACGGTCTCGACGCCCGCCCGCAGCATCGAACTCCGTCACTGGAGGACCGCATGCTCTCCGCGCACAAACTGCCGTATCGGATGATGACCGGGGGGTATGCCTCGCACATCGGCTTGCGTCCCGATCAGGTGGGCCGTCTGGAAACTCTGGAAGAAAAAGGGCTCTGGATGCGGGATCGGGTGATTTCGCCCCTCTTCCGCCTGGGTGAAAATATTCCTGAGACGCCCTATTACGTCTATTTCAACGTGGACAGCGCGGCCAATCTCCGCGAGGTCTTGCGCAATCCGAAACGCTACGCGCCCGAGGGGATCTACATCATGCGGATTCACGGGACGTTCGTGAACTTTCTGGATCTTTCTCCCGCAATTCAGGAAGATATCATCGCCCGGCTGGAGCCGGAACTCGCAGGCGTGTGAGGGGGCATTCCGGATACGGTCTGTCCAGGACGCCTCATTCCCTGTTGGGGTTTTTGTCGCTTATCCGGTCAGGCGTTGCCCGAAATGCTTGATATCCCTTCCTCCGTGAGGCAGGATACGTGTCTTGAAATCAGAGGATGCCAGGAAATGGCCTGACGATTTTTCATCGTCCCGGAAGAATTTTGTAAAGAATGTTCACAATGAAAGGAAACCGGTCATGACAGAATCACCATCCAAGTTGAGCGCGATTTCATTTTCTCTTCAAAAGTCCATCCGTTTGTTCGGCGCATGTTCCCTGATTGCCGCCGTTTCATTGTTTTCGAATGGGGTCTGCGCTGCCATCCCTTCGGAAGCGGAAGTACAGGGGGGGTATGAGGGGAAGGGCAAGGACCCGTCGGGTGAGTTCCGAATCGAAGCGCGGGTTGTGGCTCAGGGAGAAGGGAATTACAAAGTACTGGTCCGCCGATTGAAAGATGGGGATAAGGTCGTAAAATCAGAATTCTCTGGAAAAACAAACAATGACGCGGTCGAGTTCGAGGGGCAGGTGGATGGTGCGGAGTGGAAGGGCCGTCTCACGGAGGGCGTGATCAAGGGGGACAGCAATCAGGCGGGGACCTTCGAGGCCGGGCGGGTCGAGAAAAAGTCCCCCTCGGCGGGTAAGAAGGCGCCCGAAGGCGCGGTCGTGTTGCTCGACGGCAAGCAGTTCGAGGAAATGGTGCGGGAGAATGGCGCCGATTGGGATCGCGGAGAAGTGGGCAAAGATGGCTCGATTCAAGTCCCCAAGGGAGGGATGAAGTCCAAACGCGAGTTCGAGGGCAACTTCAACCTGCACGTGGAATTCCAGAACCCTCTCCTGCCGAAGGAACACAGTCAGGGACGTGGAAACAGCGGCGTGTATCTGCCCAATGGCGATGAAATTCAGGTACTCGACTCTTTCGGCGAAGCCACCTATCTGGGCGGTTGCTGCGGGGGCTTGTATCGTTACAAAGATCCCGATTTGATGGAAACGATCGAGAGCCTGGCGGGCAACCCGGAAAACAAATACACCCTCACCTCGTTTCCGCCCCTGACCTGGCAAACGTACGACATCGAATACCGGGTCGAAAAGAAGGACGGCCAGTATTCGGGAAAACCCCGGGTCACCGTTTTCCACAATGGGATCAAGATTCACGACAACGCGGAATTGAACAATGAGGCCCGCAAGGGCGCTTTCCATTTTCAGGACCACGGCAATGCTGTGCGTTACCGCAACATCTGGGTGCAACCGGTAGCCGAAAAGTAAGGGAAACTCGCGCCGGATACGCTTTCGACGATTGCCCGGCGCAAGATCCAACCTTGCCTGTTGCTGAAGGTTGGGGGGCAAGATTCAACCCGATGGAAAAAGGGCGGCCCGAGCGGATTGCGTTCCGTTCGGGCCTTCTCATGAAATGGGATGCTTTGTGGTGGGTGTAAGTCGGGATTGGTCGCTGGCTGATCGCGAAAGTGGGTGGGGTGTGTCCTCTCGGAAGTGGGGCACCCCCCCAAACTGGATCAGGAAAGAAAGTCCGGATTCCGGGGTTCTTCGAAGAGACGACTCTATTCAAAAGGGTTAGCAACCTTATCGAACCATCTGTTTACCCACAAATTCTTTGGAAGAGGTTCTTTTTGAGGCGCCGGCCTCTTCACCTAATCGCTGACGCACTCTCGTCCGATGGTCTTTGGATGTTGGGATTCAGGTCATACCGGATGTCGGGGGATATCCCCTCGG
Organism: Candidatus Sumerlaeota bacterium; assembly: GCA_035353095.1. Taxonomy (GTDB): domain Bacteria; phylum Sumerlaeota; class Sumerlaeia; order UBA8349; family UBA8349; genus DAOPYU01. The sequence goes on from DAOPYU010000461.1 coordinate 3,480, forward strand.
CTGTCGGGCCGCCCAAGGCTTCCATTTCCTCTTCGTTCATCGGGTAGTTTCTGACCTGAATGCTCGATACATAGCTGATATCCTTCTCCGTGAAACCTCGGTTGTTCTCATCGCCGGTAAAGAGCAGACTGATGGGACGCAAAGAAAAGCGACAGTCGATAGGTTGATTG
>DAOPYU010000462.1:0-3639 GCA_035353095.1 Candidatus Sumerlaeota bacterium
GAAATACCCCATCTCCGACGCCCGAAAACTGGCCCACCGCATCAGTGACGACATTGTGCAGGCCGTTTTCCCCGATTCCGTGGGGATCGCCCGCACCCGCATCGCCTTCGTCTCGCAGCGCGGTTCTCAGCAGTACAAGGAAGTCTTCGTGATGGACGCGGACGGCCAGGGGGTCGAACGCCTGACGTTCGACAGCAAGGGCGCCCGCACGCCCTGCTGGGGACTGAACGCCACGGAAATCTACTACACGTCCTACAAGGACGTAAACCCCGACCTGATGGGGGTCCAGCTGGGCACACGCAAGACCTGGTTCATCTCGCGCCGCACGGGCCTCAACTACGCCCCGGCATGGAATCCGAACAACCAGCGCATTGTCCTGACGCTCGGCATGGACAGCAACAACGAAATCTACTCGATGGACCGCTCGGGCAAAACTCCCACCCTCCAGCGCCTGACCCACTCGGCCGCCATTGACACCTCGCCGTGCTGGAACCCCGCCGGCAACATGATCGCCTACAACTCCGACGACAGCGGCACCCCGCAGATCTACATCATGAACGCCGATGGCACCGGCAAGCGCCGCCTCACCCGCATGGGGTCGTACAACACCGCCCCGTCCTGGTCCCCCAAGGGTGACTGCATCGTCTTCTGCGGGCGCGACAACGAGGGCACGTTCAACATTTTCACCGTGAACGCCGACGGCACCAACTGGCGCCAGCTCACGAGCGGCCAGGGGCGCAACGAAGACCCCTGCTGGGCCCCCGACGGACGCCACATCGTCTTCTCGTCGAACCGCAAGGGCGCCGACCAGATCTTCATCATGCGCTTCGATGGCGCCAGCCAGCACCAGCTCACCACCGAAGGCCTGAACCAGTCGCCCTCCTGGGGGCCAATCCCCACGGAAGGGGCCAGGTAAGAGTCGAAAGACAGGGTCCTCGCACCATGAAAAAACCCCGGTCCATGGACCGGGGTTTTTGTTTACGCCGTTTTTGTCACTGGAGCCGAAGAGGAGGGTCGAACTCCTGACCCCCGCATTACGAATGCGGTGCTCTGCCAACTGAGCTACTTCGGCATCCTGTGCGTCCTCACCGCACGTGCGGCAAGGATGCTGATTGGACCAAAACGGAGGGGCCCTGTCAAGGATATTTCGCGGGGAACTTTTCGTTTTTTTGCCCGGCGAGCGCTTCGCGCCGTCCCCCTCCGGGGGGGTCAGGCGTCCACCACCGTGTCGTAGTGGTAGGTCGGGTTGGGCCGCCCGGGACTCAGGCAGCGCCAGCCGGAAGTTTCGGCTTCGATGCGCCCGTCACAGACCGCCGCGAGGGTTTCACGCACCACCGCTTCCAACGCCTCGGGCGACATTTCAACGCGCGCGTTGAGGAGCAGCCGGGCTTCCGGTCCCTTTTTCGCCGAGCCGCGCAGGCTCAGTGTTTCGCCCGGACCGGTCAGATTTCCCGTCACATAGGAATCGCCGCTTTCGAGCAGAATCTTCACATGGCCCACCGAAGCGCCCATCCGGTCGAACCGCTGGCTCAGTCCCTTCAACAGGTTTTCGGCGAACCGGTCCCACTCCGTCTCACCCCGCAGGACCACGCGGGTGTTCAGCCACCCCAGAACCGCCTCGCCTTCCGCGTACACGTCGTAATCCACCTCGGCGAGGTGGTGTCCGGCGTGGGTCCCGCGCGTCACCGCTTCGAGCCAGGTGCCCAGTCCGGCGCCGGTCTTTGCGCTCACCCCCAGGACGGACAGGACGGACGGGAACGCCTGCCTGGCCTGCGCCTGAAGCGTTTCGAACTCGGCGGCGGTCAGGAGGTCGGTCTTGTTGATCACGAGGAAGTCGGCCTCCTCCATCTGCTTGCGGAAAATATAGGCCGCGCTGGGATGGAGCCCCGCCGAACCACCGGACAGAATGTCGGACAACCGAGCGGGGTCCACCAGCACGGAAAGCGGGGCGAGGGAAAACGCGTCGGCGTGCCGGTCTTTCAACGGCTGCAGGATCGTGGCGGACAAGTCGGTACAGCTGCCCACCGGCTCCGCGATAAACACGTCGGCTTTCTGTTCCCCCGCCGGTTGGGTCAGAGCATTCAGGAATCCCGGAAAATTGCAGCAGAAGCAGCTGCCGCTGACCTCGGCGACATGGACGTTTGTACGCGCAAGCAAGGCGGTGTCCACCAGTTCGGGCGCCTGGTCGTTCGTCACCAACCCGACCTGAAGCCCCTGCCCCGCCAGCTTCTGCGCGGCCTGCCACAAGAGGGTCGTTTTCCCGGCTCCCAGAAAGCCTCCCACCAGAATCAGTTTCGGTGCGCTCATGATAATGGCTCCTTTCGTCTTTGTCGTTATTTGCAGTTGCAGGCGCAATGGCAGCCACCGGTGTTCGAATCGGTAGAGGGTGAGACGTCAGTTCTGATTGTTGCACACTCGCACGGCTCGGAGGGGGTCCGCATCAGCGGTTCCAGGATGCGGGCAAAGAACAGCGCCGCGACCAATCCCCCCAATACGGGCGCGAGGATATAGACAAAGAAGAACCCGCCCGAGCGGTCGGGGAACGCGGCGGCGTCCCACCCCATGATCCACGCCACCACACGCGGGCCGAAGTCGCGCGCCGGGTTCAACCCGGCCTGCGTCAAAGGCGCCACCAGACAGATGACCGACGAGACCGTCAGGCCGATAAAGACCGGCGCCAGAGCGTTGTCCGGGCGGCCCACATTGCACCCTTCCGTCAGGGCGAAGATCATCAGGACCAGCAGAAACGTCCCGAACGCCTCGACGAACATGGCCAGGGGGAGCGACACGGTCGCCGACGCCGTACCCGGGTTCGGATAGTACTCGCCGAACATCTGGGCCGTCCGGACCGATTCCGCCGACCCGCGCACGATCGCGTGCGCGGTTTCATACGCCGCGATGGAAGGCGAAAACAAGACGTACAACATCGCTCCCGCCAGAAAAGCGCCCAGGAACTGGGCGATGAGGTACGCCGGCAGTTTGCGCGCCACCATTCGCCTGCTCGCCACCATCGCCAAAGTGACCGCCGGATTCAGGTGCGCGCACGACAGATGCCGCGTCAGGTAGATGGACAGCATCACCCCGACTCCCCACGCCAGCGCCACCTGCATCAACCCCTGGTGCGCGCCGAACAGAACCGACACCGCGACCGAACCGCACCCGAACAGAACCAGCAGAAACGTTCCCAGCATTTCCCCCATGAACTCGCGTTTGTACATGACACAACGTCCTTTCAAATTCACGCGCTTGAAATATGAGCTCCCCCGGAAGTGTCGAGCGTCTGCCCGGCGCAAAAATTCCTCCTTCCAGATGAGAATCCAGAATCTGTTGTGTTGGAAAAGTACCTCAGCCCGCTTCAGCGGACTCTTCTTTGCACCCGCCTTCAGGGCGGGGTGTTTCCAACTCACCCTGATTCTTCAACTTGAAAACCGCAGTTGAACATCCCCGCCACGGCTTTCCTTTCAGGCGGGCGAGACGCCCGCCCTCCCGGAAATGCCCATTTTCAGGGGAAGAAAGCGGTTCCCGGGAGCGCTCATCTCCTGATGGGCGTAGTCAAATCCCTCTCCCCAAAGGTGAAGGAGGCAAATGGATTCTTTCCCTTGTTCCGCCACTTCCGGACTCAACCGGCTTTCCCGCATC
>DAOPYU010000463.1:0-3608 GCA_035353095.1 Candidatus Sumerlaeota bacterium
ACGGGCGTCCCGCCCGTGACTGGCCGACGTCCTCGTCGGCTGGGCCGGGAATTTCGGGGGTTTTGTTCCGGAGCCTCTTCATGGGCGAGACGCCCATGCCACCTCAAAGCCGCCTGTCGGTCTGTGTGAGAACCCGAGTATAAAGGGAATGTGGGTTCGACAATGAGGAGTTCCTGGGGGGAGACAGGATTCACAGGATTTACAGGATTATCTTGTCAATCCTGTGAATCCTGTCCCCGGAATTTTCATTCCTTCGCCTTGGGAGGCGGAAAAGTGAAATCGTGCCGGGTGGGTCCCGAGATCTCGACAGATCCCCTATTGAAGAATCCGGGGTCCCGTTTAGCCACTCTGGTCATCAGTTCCACGGTCAGTCGGGGATCCTCGAAGTGCGAGTAGGCGCCGGGAACGATCTGGTCGAGTCGGTACTGGCCGTTGGCGTCGGCGGCGCACACATAGAGACTCTGGATGCGGTCTCCCTCGTTGCCCGTAGAAAGTCTCGACAGGAGAAGCGTCGCGTTGGGCGCCGGTCCGCCATCGGCCTGAAGGATGCGCCCGGAAATGGACGCGCTGGCGCCTTCCCCGATCTGGAAGGATTTCGATGTGCCTTTGGATAGTTCAAACTCGATCAGGTGAATCCGCGCTTCCTGGGGATCGCGTTTCTCGGCCACGATCTGATAGGGGCCGTCCCCCAGATTGTCCCAGCGGCAGACGCCGTTCTCGCGGACGGGTTCGCCCAGCGGGCCCCGGTAGTCTTTTCCCGTGTAGTTCAATTGAACAGACGCGGCTTCCTGACCCGGCGCAAAACGGACGCTCACGGATGTCCCCCTCTTGGTCAGAGGGATCACGATCTTCCCCGATTCCGGGTTTCGGAGTGTCGCCTGTTCCGCGTTCAAAACGAGTCGGGTCCCGTAATTCCGGTCCTTCGGCAGAAGGAGCAGCCCGCCTTCCTTATAGAAAGGTTTGAGTGAGAAAGCGCCCTGTGAGTCGGTGACTTGAGCCTCCAGATAGTTGTGGGTAGAAAAGTCGTCTCCATATCCGATGTTGATTTTGAGGAGATCGTCGTTCTCGGGCAAATACCGGACTTCCACGTCGCTGATCGGGTTTTGCGTTTCCCCGTCCACGACGAGTCCTTCGAGGGGTTTCTGGGGCTCCAGCAGGATCTCAAGATCTTTCATCCCCGGTTTTATCGCAGGGATTTGTTCCTGGACGTACCCTTCCGCCTCAATCACGAAGAAGGAACGGCGGTCATCTGAGAGTCCTGTCAGAGTAAAACGACCCTCCTTCGAATAAATCGGTTTCTCGATCATTGGAGTGTCGCGGTGTCGGTAGCGAATCACGTACTCCTTGACCGGTTCTTTCGTTTCCTTGTCCAGAACGCGTCCGCTCGCTTCTCCCTTGCTTTTGTCCTGGAGCACAATGCGCGCTTCCCGACCGACGGCGGTGGGGACATCCGAGAGGGGTGTGTATCCCTCCGCCTCCACCTGTAACATGGCGGGGCCGACATAATAGGGCTGGAGGGTTCCGTCGTCCGCCTTGTACCCCTCGCGGGCCACGTAGAATTCCTTCTTTGCGAGATCGATCCACTGCTCATAATCGGGTTTCTGTTTCCGGAGGGTCTCGAGGTCCGGCAGAGGGGTGACATTGGAAGGGAAGACACTGACGCATGCCTTCTCGATTGAGAACCGCCCGTCGGAATCGGTGAGGGTTCGGGCGCGGCAACAATAGGACGAGGCGGTGACGAGGGCATTGGGAACGGGTTGTCCGGCTTCGTCCACAACTGTCCCCTGGACCGGGAGAAATTCCTGCCCGCGCTCGTTGTGGGGTGTGCTGTCGCCTTGCCAACTCTCGACAACCGTCAGTTCGACTTCCACTGTCTTTTCCGCCTCGACCGTGAAAGAAGGATATTCATAAGTCCCGACTCCTCCCTTCAGGTGAACCAATGGCAAACCGTACGCGGTATTGGTTGGATGTACCCGGACCTGAGCGCCGGTGGGAAGTCCGTCCACGAGGGCGACCCCCTGTGCGTCACATGTGACCGTCTGGTCGAACTTCCCCTTGAAGGGGACCATGACTTTGAGTTCAAGGTTTCCGATCGGTTTTCGCGTTTCGGCGTGGACCGTGTGGATTCGGGCGCGGCCTCCCTTGTCGAGGTAGAAGGCGACGGTGTTGTCCCCGTTTTTCTCGACTTCGACGGACAGGTGTTCGCGGGTGTAGCCATCGGCGTGGGCGAAGGTGAGGTGCGAACCGGTGGGGAGGCCCACGAGGTTGCAGAACCCCTCGGCGTTGGTTGTGCCGGTGATCGAGAGTCCGCCGGGGGCGAACCGGCTCTCGACGGTGGCGTTGGGGATCGGCTGGAGGGTGGCCTTGTCGCTCACGAGTGCCACGAGGGTCAGGCCGGGTTCCAGATAGAGGTCGAAGGGGCCGCTGCGCTTACCGTGCTCGGGCATGGCCAGGACGGGGGCGTCCACCGTGACGAACTCACCCAGGCGCGCCTGGATGCGGACGGGACTTTCGGGGAAGGAGCGGATTTCATAATGCCCCTGGGCGTCGGCGGTCGCGGTGGCCGGAAGGGCGGACTCCTCCCAGAAATTCCGCGAGGAGTTGGAAGCCCTCACGACGGCGACCTGCGCGCCCGGGGCGGGGACCTTGCCGGTCCCCTTCGGGTTCCAATAGACGGTGCCGTGGAAGTCGTAGGCCTTGTCCAGGAACAGTTCGAGGGTCTGGGTCGTACACACCCGCGCGCTTTCGAGGAACAGGGGGGCGACCCCGGGGCCGTCGGCCCGGACCTGGACCCGCAGGGAGGGGGGGAGAGGGGTGTCGGCGGGAAACGCCAGGTCCACCCGGCCCGCCTTGTCCGTCACGCCGGTGAGGGGCGGGAGCGGCGTTTCCCCCTTCTGGGGGACATCTTTCGGGGACAGGGCAATGGACACTCCCTCGACCGGTTCGGCGAAGTCGCGCCAGGCGGCCCGGACCTTGATGGATCGGGTTTCCGGAACGGGGGTGGGGGCCGGGGAGGGGGTGGGGGGCGGAGTGGGTCCGGTTTCCGGGGACACCTCCCGGGTGACGGCGGGCGGAGTGGCCGCGCTCGGGACGGGCGTTTTCCCGTTTCCCCCTCCCCAGAATTGCCAGAATCCCCCCGCGGCCAGCAACGTCAGGCCGAGGCCGATCACCGTCCCTTTACGTCCCATTTCGAGTCATCCTTTTCGATTTTTCTACTGCGGGCAGTCGGAAACTTATAAATACCCGGTTCTTTTATCACAGTGATCCAAGGTGTCAATGTTTTCTATCACAAAAAAATCAGTAAAAGTGATTTTGATGCATGTCCCCTCTTGCGGGGGGGCTCGTTCGGGGATTGAGCCTTCGATTACCGGGTTCCTGTCGCGTTGGTTGAAAGGAATCCGCGAATGGATTTTCGTAAGCCTTCAGCCAATCTCTGCAAGCGGAAGCGGGAAAGAAGCGGTTTCCCGGGATCGCCAATCTCCTGATTGGCGCGGACGTGGTTCTTTGCGGCTTTGTGTGATCTTTACGATTTCAACCGTCCTATTTCGCCTTGTTTAGAGCAACTGCCAGAAAGAACCTTCATTATTTCTGCCGGTTCTGGTAACGAG
>DAOPYU010000464.1:0-3606 GCA_035353095.1 Candidatus Sumerlaeota bacterium
TTCAGAAATCGGTTATATGTTTGTCTGACTGGAACAGGTTTCCGTCTCGTCCACGGCCGGGCATGGGTCGCCGAGTCTCGTTCCCACCACAAAAATTGCCAGACCCAAGCCGATGGCCGCCAGCATGATCCACGCCATGGGGGCCGGTGTGCCGTCATGCCAGACACTGGCCAGAGCGCTGGTCAAACAGGCAAAACAGAATTGCAGCAAGCCGAACAAAGCCGAGGCGATACCCGCCTTGTCGCCACAATCCCGCATGGTAATGGCGATGGCATTGGCGAAAATAACCGGCATTGTCGCAATTGCAAACCAGAGTGGGATCATGAACATAATCATGGAGGATTGGTGGGAGGCCAGAACCAGCGTTCCATTGAAAACCAGGGCCAGAGTCAAGGCGCCGGTCAGTTTTCGCACGGGTGAATACTTGTGCGACAGGAAATTGTTCAGTTGCGCGGCAATCATGGTTCCCACCGTATTGGATACGAAAATGGTGGTGTAGAGAGTCTTGCTGACCCCAAAGACGTTCATGAAAATGTAGGGTGAAGCGCAGATGTAAGCGAACAGAAAAGAGCCCGCCACGGCTCCCGTGAGTGCCGGGACGATAAAGGATCTGTGGCACGCCATCTCCCAATAATCTCGAATGATTTGGGGCAGGTTGGCTTTACGTCGGGACTTCGGCGGCAGGCTCTCGGGTAATCCCCAGACAGACGCGATGAGACACGTGATGCCGAACACGCCCATGCACACAAACGTGGCACGCCAACCCCAGCGCACCAAAATGAAACCGCCTGCCACCGGAGCCAGAATCGGTCCCAAGCCCTGTACGACCCCCAGCATCGCGTACATCTTGGCCGATTGACGAAAATCGAACAGATCCCTCACGATAACGCGTCCGATAATCATGCCCGAGCAACCGCCCAGAGCCTGAAGCAGGCGCAATGCAATGACGCTATTGATACTCGGAGCGACGACGATCAGCAGCGACGAGACAATGAACGTGATTTCACCGATCAAAAGCGGCCATTTGCGCCCAAAGCGGTCCACCAGGGGACCGTAAAGAACCTGACCGACGGCTAGTCCCAGAAAATAGATGGGAATCGTGAGTTGCGCTTTGGAGATATCGGCGTGGAAACTATCCGCGACATTGACGACGCCCGCCAGGTACATGTCGGTACCCACCGGAGCAAACATGGCCAACACCCCGAGAATAATCGAAAGTCTGCCAATTGAAGCTTGGGGAGGGTACATGGTGGAACTCTCGTTCCGGTTCTGCCGATTCATTTCTATTCCTTTGGGTCAAGACATGGTCACACTCGCACAGTGACCTGAGAACCACTTTGACACTTTTCTTTGCGTCCTGCGTCTCTACAAAAAAGAAACCACGGAATAGACCCACCCTCGGCAAGAGGGGAGAGTATTTCGTGGTTCAATAAAACTGGTTCTTGTGTATCGCCGTCAATCGTCAAGTACTCGTTTTCAATCCTTATAGGACCGTTTGAGGGCGGCTTCTTTTTTGTGGGCGTCCTGGGCCAGTTCGATGAGCCGAGTCAGAAGGTCCTTGTAGCCGATGCCGGTCGCTTCCCAGAGTTTCGGGTACATGCTGATGCGCGTGAAACCGGGCAGGGTGTTGATCTCGTTGACCAGCACCTCGCCGTTTTCTTTCAGGAAAAAATCCACCCGGGCGAAACCGGCGCACTCGAGCACCTGGAAGGTCCGGACGGCCAGTTCCTGGATACGTTTCGTCACTGCCGGGTCGAGCCGGGCGGGGATGTCCAGACCAGCGCCGTTCGCGTCCACGTACTTTGCGTCGTAGCTGTAAAAGTCGGCATGGACGAGGATCTCTCCGGGAACGGAGGCCCTGGGGGCGCCATTCCCCAGCATGGCGCATTCGATTTCGCGCCCGACGATGTTTTCCTCGATGATGACTTTCTGGTCGAACTGGAAGGCGAGCGCCATTGCGGCGTCGAACTCGCGCTGGTTGCGGACCTTGCTGATCCCCACCGACGAGCCCAGGTTGCAGGGTTTGATGAAGAGCGTCTGGCCCAGTTCCGAGGCGACTTTCTCGTAGGAGACGGTGGAGCGTTCGACGGCCCGGACGATCTGGAACTTGGGACCGGGGAGGCCCGCCTCGCACAACAGGCGCTTCATGACGTCCTTGTCCATCGCGACGGCCGATCCCAGAACGCCCGCGCCGACGAAGGGGACGTTGAGCAGCCGCAGGAAGCCTTGCAGGCACCCGTCTTCACCGAAGGAGCCGTGGGCGATGGGGAAGAAGAGGTCTATGACCTCGACGGTCTGGCCGGACGCGGCTTCCAGCAATTCAATTCGGTTCGCCCGTCGGACGGGCAGGACTTCCATGGCCAGGGGATTGACGTGTTGCCCGGCGCCGATCCCTTCCGCGCCGGTGACGAGGGGCTGCTGGGGCGAGGCGAGACGCCACGCGCCCTGTTTGTCCAGGCCGATCAGAATGCCGTGATATTTGTCCGAGTCCAAAGCCCCGTGGATGTTCCGGGCCGATTCGATGGAAACTTCGTGTTCCCCGCTGGGACCGCCAAAAAGAATACCGATGTGTTGCTTCAAGATCTGTTGCCTCCGAATTATTGTAGGGGAAGGGTCCGCATGGGATACGGAAGGCCAATCCGCATCGTATCATTCCAGAAACAGCAGGGGAATGCAATGCAAAGCCAGCAAAAACCTCGGGAGGTTTTTGCCGGCTTTTGCGTGTTGCCTGTCTCCGGAGTGTGCGTTTAGATGGCGCGTCCTCCGCGTTCCCCGGTCCGGATGCGGATGCACTCTTCGAGCGGGGAGATGAAGATTTTGCCGTCCCCGACCGACCCGCTTCCGTTCGTCCGGGCCGCTTCGATGATGGTGTTGCAGGTGATCTCGACGAATTCGTCGTTGACGGCGATGTCGAGGCGGGTCTTGGGGATCAGGTTCGGGACGACCTTTTGACCGCGGTAGATATTTTCCCCCTGTTGCTGTCCGTGGCCCGAGACCCGGGTGACGGTGATGCGTTCGATTTCGGCGGTGATCAGGGCTTCTCGGACCTGGTCCAACTGGCTTTCTCGGATGATGGCGGTGATCATTTTCATGGTGTTGTGTCTCCTTATCTGAGAATCGTAAGAACCATTTCAGTGTGATTACGACAGGTTGAGCATGCCGTAGCCCTGTTCGCCGTGGATCGAGTAGTCCAGGCCCGCCATTTCGGTCGAAGCGTCGGCCCGCAGCCCGAACACTTTGTCCACCAGGAGCACCAGAATCGTGGTGACGATGGCGGCGTAGGCGATGGCGATTCCCACCGCTGTGGCCTGAACGCTGAGCTGATCGAGGAGGGTCCAGGACCCCTTGGCGGCCTCGCGGGCGGCGACCATCCAGCTGTCGCGGATGAAGAAGGTCAACAACAGCGCCCCGACCGTTCCGCCGACCCCGTGGACCCCGAAGGCGTCCAGGCTGTCGTCGTACTTCAGTCTTTCCTTCACCTGAATGGCCAGGTAGCAGATGACGGCGGCGCACGCGCCGAGAATCAGAGCACCGGTCGGTTGCACCACCCCCGCGGCGGGGGTCACGGCCACCAGGCCGGCCAGCACCCCGGAAGCGAACCCGAGG
>DAOPYU010000465.1:0-3582 GCA_035353095.1 Candidatus Sumerlaeota bacterium
GTGTTGATTGAACGTGCTGACTTAGATCTGTGGGAAGTGATATTGCTTGACAGGGTGCAAAAGAAAGTTTCTCTCACCAAAGAGCAAAGCCGAGAACTGAGAGAAAAAGGGCTGGTGGAAGGACGATATCCGGCAGTTTTTATTTCGGCCAAAGTGGCAGGGATCACCAAACAGAAGGCTCAATATATCAAGAACCGGGGGCTTGATAACAAGCATTACAAAGAACTCGTGATTGAGTATCTGCGGCAATATCGTATGGCAAGTCGCGAGGATCTTGATACTCTGCTGATGGAAAAACTCCCCGATGTCCTGACCTCCTCTCAGAAAAAGAACCGAATTCACAATCTGCTTGGCGAGATGAGCCGGAAGAAAATCATCCAGAATACCGGAAACAGGGCTGTTCCTCAATGGGAATTGGTTGAGACTGATCTTTGATAAGATTTAGAAATCTATCAATGTTCTATCAAAGATGAGACTGGAGTTTGTTTCACAGAGAACTGATTTCAAAGCAGATAGGTATTTGATAGATTCGGGCGATTATCAAACCATGCTCAATCCGGTTTTCGACAGCGGTAGCTTCGCCGATATTGGTTAAATAACTGCCGGAAGAAAATCGAAAACAAAAGAACAAAGCGAAGAGTAGATGCAAGTCTTTTATTGTCAGTTCTCCGAATACTTGTTCATCGCCCAGCAAATTATCGTCGGCAAGAAAGTTTCTTAAACAGAGATTTTCCCAGAACGCGCAGGATGCCCGATTTTTCGTCTTGCTCCAAGGTATGTTATTTGATGATCCACAGACTCTTCCAGACCGTCCGGAACACCCAGGTCTTTCGCCGCAGTCAGCGCAAGTGGCTGCGGTTCCTGCTTTCCCTGCGCGGGACGCCCGAGTCGGTCGGGTTCGGGTTGGCCGTGGGGGTTTTTGTGGCGTGTACGCCCACGGTCGGGCTGCACCTGGTCTTGGCCGCGGCGCTGGCCACCCTGTTCCGGGCCAGCCGTCCCACCGCTTTGCTGGCCACCTGTCTTTCCAATCCCGCCACGTTCACCCCCATGTACATGTTTGCCTACAAAACGGGCGTGTGGCTGGTCCCCGGTCCACCCGCCAGCGAGGTCTGCAGAAACCTGTCGCACATCTTTCACCAACTCGGAACGCTCCAGTTCGGTTCGTTTCTGGACGAATTCAAGGTGATCCTTTCCCTCGGGCGGGATGTGCTGGCCCCCATGATGCTCGGCGGATGCCTGATGGGGCTGGTCGCCGGAGCCATTGCCTACCCGATCGGCGTGATGCTTTTCGATGCGTTTCACAACCTTCTCGAGAAACGCCGCGCCCACCGCAGCAAGCACCGCCCGCACCTTTACCACGGCCTGCACCCCTCCCACCCCGACGGGCAGGGATGAGGAGAGGGAGAAACATGCGTCGCGGCCTGTAACCGGCCTCCCTTTACCTTTAAACCACGAAAGACCTGGCGCAGCGGAACCGCAACCAGAATGTAAACCACGAAAGACACGAAACACTCGAAAACCGCGTTTTCGTGCCTCTCGGGCATCCATGAGGGGATCTGGCCTTTCCGTGTGGGGACATTTGCCGCCTCCCGGCGCGTTCGGGGGACGGGCATTCAGCGCCGTCACTACTATAGTGTCAAATCGGCCATTTTGTTGGGAGGTCGGATGCGTTTTTTTGATTTTCTTCGGGGAGAGGCGATGTCCGGACCCGGAAAGGGGGGATACTTTTCCTTTTCCCCCTCGAAAACCGTCTTTTCCCTCCCGATCATGTGGTACGATGGGGCACGGCACGGGCTTTGCTTGTATTTCGGGGGGTCGGGTCCGGTACGGACGCCGGAAGGAGCGTGCGGCTCCCCGCAGGGGCGTCCGGCCAAAGAAATCCGGGACCTTGCAATCTCAATATGAAGGATAGGGGAATAATCATGAGACAGTACAGGAACACGCTTTCGATTCTTCTGCTTCTGTCGGTTGTGGCGATGGGACAATCTGTCACACCTGCGACGGTTTGCGCGGCGGACCGCGGTTCCGTTCTGGCGCAGTTGAACGACGATGTGGCCGCGGTGGCCGAGAAGTCCTGCCCGGCGGTGGTCAGTATCATCGCCACGACGGTGCGTACGCAGCGCTACATGGAGATGGACCCGTTCCAGTGGTTCTTTGGTCCGGGGAACGATCCGTTTGGCGGTGGGCAGGGGGGGGCGGTGCCGAAGGAACGCAAGTTCCGCCAGCAGGGGCTGGGCAGTGGGTTTATCATCAGCAAGGACGGCTACATCCTGACGAACAACCACGTGGTGGCCGACACGAACGAACTCGAGGTGTATCTGAACGACAAGCGGCACTTCAAGGCGAAACTGATCGGCACGGACCCGGAAACCGAGGTGGCGGTCATCAAGATTGACGAGCCGAATCTGCCGTATCTGGAACTGGGCGACTCGGACGCGATGAAGGTGGGCAACATCGTGCTGGCCATCGGCAGTCCGCAGGGGTTGTCGCAGACCGTGACGATGGGGATTGTTTCGGCGCTCAACCGCACCTCGATGCAGATCACGAAGTTTGAAAATTTCATCCAGACGGACGCTTCGATCAATCTGGGCAACAGTGGCGGGCCGCTGCTCGATGCGCAGGGGCGCGCCATCGGCATCAACACGGCCATCTACAGCAATACGGGTGGCTCGATCGGCATCGGCTTCGCCATCCCGATCAACATGGCCAAGAAGATCGCCGAGAAGCTCGAGAAGACCGGCAAGATCGAGCGCGGGTACCTGGGGATCGTGATGAACGACCTGCTGCCGAGCATGGCGGAACAGCTGGGCACGAAGGACCTGACGGGCGCGGTGGTCAGCCAGGTGGTTGAGAAGTCGCCGTCGGACGGCGTGCTTCAGGTCTATGACGCCATCATCGAACTGAACGGCAAGCCGCTCAAGAGCAGTTCCGACCTGCGCAACCAGGTGGCCAACATGTCGCCCGGGGAAAAGGTGAACCTGACGGTGATTCGCAACGGGAGCCGCAAGGCGGTGACGGTGGAGTTGGGCAACCGCAGCGGTGTGGACGATGAGACGGCGATGCAGCCGGGCAAGGTGAAGGGCAAGGGGCAGAAGGTCGAGGACGAGAAGATGGACCTGGGGATCTCGGTGCGGCCCCTTCAGGAAAGCGAAGCCGGCTCGCTCGATCTGGACAAGGCCGAGGGGTTGCTGGTGACGAAGGTGGACGAGAACGGCGACGCCGCCCGCAAGGGGATTCAGCCGGGCGACGTGATCCTGCAGGTCAACCAGAAGGCGGTCAACTCGCTGTCGGACATGCGCGACGCCCTGAAGGCGGGCAAAGACAAGAACTCCGTGATGCTCCTGGTGCGCACGCGCGAAGGGGACAGTCTGGTGTTCGTGGAAAAATCGAAGTAACGCGGCGCCGTTCCGGGCGCTCGGAACGGGAATAATCCGCAAAACGGAAATGCGCGCAGGGAATCAGAGGCCCTTCCGCGTCCCAGGCACAACGGGATGTGGAAGGGCCGATGCTTTTCCCAGGGGGGAGGAGAGGAAAGGAGAAAGAAGAAAGGGACTCGCGCAGAGACGCAGGGACGCGGAGAAC
>DAOPYU010000466.1:0-3569 GCA_035353095.1 Candidatus Sumerlaeota bacterium
CCATTTTCTGGGAGAGGAGGGTCGGTTCGGAAGTTTCAGGGACAGAGGGCATGTCGGGTGTCCTGCCGCGCCGGGGAGGTCATGTTCACACGCTCGCGTTGGGGCCATGCGCGATGGGTGGAGCCTAACCCAGGATGGGGGATTCTGTAAAGGGGTGAAATTTTTCTCTGCCCGGCAGGAACCGTTGACACCTCCGGCGTGGGGAGAGAAAATGGATGTGGAATGAATCCGGATATCTCAGCGGAGTCGGTGCGGGGAGGGGCGCACGGAAAACGCGGGAAAAAGAGGTGAATATGTCCCGGGAAGCCCTGTTGTACCATCGTCTCGAATGCCCGCCGGATGGTTCTCTTGAACGGGAACCGTACACCGTTGTGTGTGACTTGTGCCACCACCGTTGCACGATTCGCGATGGGAAGGTCGGGCGTTGCCGGGTTCGTCGCAACCAGCTGGGCTGGCTCGAATCGCTGGTGTATGGCCGTTGTGTGGCCTTGACGCCCGATCCGATCGAGAAGAAGCCGTTTTTCCATTTTCTTCCCGGGACGTTCTCGCTTTCCCTGGCGACCGTCGGGTGCAATTTCACCTGCAAGTTCTGCCAGAACCACCACCTGTCCCAGTTTCTGCGTGACAACCAGGGGCCGGTACCGGGGGAGTGGATCATGCCGGAACAGATTGTGGAGACCGCCTTGCGTCAGCGGTGTCGGAGTATTTCTTTCACCTACACGGAACCGACGGTCTTCTTCGAGTACGCCCTCGACACCGCCCGACTGGCTCATGAGAAGAAACTGGCCACCTGTTTCGTCTCGAACGGATTCATGACCCCCGAGGCGGTCGAACTGCTCGCCCCCTGTCTGGACGCCATCAATGTGGACCTCAAGAGTTTCAATCCGGAGGTCTATCGGAAGATCATCGGGGGAGAACTGGCCGGGGTGTTGGAAACGATCCGGTCTCTGAAGGCGCACGGGATCTGGATCGAGGTGACCACGCTTCTCATTGAGGGGATGAACGACTCTCCCGCCGAAGTGCGGAAAATTGCGGAGTTTCTGGTGGGGGTGGACCCGGATCTGCCGTGGCACGTGTCTCGGTTCCATCCCCAGTACCACATGACCGACCATCCCGTGACCCGCCATGAAAGTATTCGCCAGGCGCTGGAAATCGGCCGTCAGGCGGGATTGCGCCATATCTATTGCGGGAACGTGAGTGACGAGCGCAGCGAGTCCACGTGGTGTCCCGAGTGTGGGGAACTGCTGATTGCCCGGTCCGGTTTCTCGATTCGGAAAAATACGTTAAAGCCTGGGGGAAAATGCCCCGAGTGCGGAGCCCTTTGTGCGGGACGCTGGGAGGAAGAGGCATCGAGTCAATAAAAAGTAACCTTTTGGCCATTCTCTGTTCGGGGTTTTCCGATTTCTCCCCCTGAAAATGGGCAATTTCTGGGAGGGCGGGCGTCTCGCCCGCCTGAAAGGAAAGTCGTGGCTGGGATGTTCAACCGCTGTTTTCAGATAACAAAAACTCCGTGTCTGTACGCCTGCGGGGGGTAGGGGGCGCACAAACACGGAGTTTAGAATCGCGGACAGGTCCCAGTTCCCATCCGCGATCATCTTGTCAGGACGGCCTTGTCACCGTCCGCGAGACTTCGGAAAACTCGAATCTGACGGCACTTCGAACGGTCTCCCGTTCCTTGCATCGGTGGATCTTGCAACCGATGTGCCAGTCTTCCAACTTTTCCAAAGGATCGAAAAACAAAGGAAAACCCTCATTTCCGATTCTTCCCTCTTTTCTTTCCCGACATTTTCGTAGAGTTCCCGGTGGAAATCGTACGAAAATGTCGGAGGTGTCTCAGTACACGTACAAGCCGCTGTAGGGCCGGTGGGACGTGGGTTTGAGGTGCGTGAAATCTTCCCGTCGGAACATCCGGCTGTCGAGTTGGAATTCCCGGGCGTAGTCTTCCAGGTGTTTGAACAAACGCCCCCACGCCTCGTCGTCAATCTCCACCCGGCCCACTCCTTTACCGATCTGCCAGTCCTCGATTTTGCCTCGGATGTAGAGTTCCCCGCCGTGCATCCCGCTGGCGACGAAGTCGCCCACGATCGGTTCACCCTCCGGCAGGTCCAGCCCCAGGAGCACCAGGATGCCTCCGGCCATGTACTCGCCAAAATAATCCTTCGCGCTTCCGCCGATGATCGCCACGGGAATGCGTTCTTCGTAGGCTTTCATGTGGATGCCGACCCGATAGCCCGCGCTGCCGCGTACGAAGACGCGTCCGCCTCGCATGGCGTAGGCGAGCACATCGCCCGCGCGGCCATGGATGGCGATCTCGCCCGAACTCATGGTGTTCGCCACGCCGTCCTGCGCGTTGGCATGGACCCGGATGGAGGGACCATCCATGAAGACCCCCAGGTCGTTTCCCGGCGTGCCATAAACTTCAAAGTGGGTCCTGGTGCGCAACCCGGCGCCGATATAGCGCTGGCCGTTGACATGGGTCAATGTCAGTTCTTCCGTCCCGGCCTCAATGGCGGCCCGGATGCGTTCATTGAATTCACTGAAATGGAGCCCGGAGGCGTCCAGAGTTTCGGATACAAGCGTTGTCATGCCAACACTCCTTTCCCTCGCACAACTTGTTTCCGATACTCGACCGGAAGCGACAACAGGCCGAAGTCCTGTTCCAGAAGCGACGACTGAAAACTGGACACATCAATCTTCGAGCGGATCAGACCGGTGAAAATCCCCGCGCGGTCCACATCGCCGACAAACAACGC
Organism: Candidatus Sumerlaeota bacterium; assembly: GCA_035353095.1. Taxonomy (GTDB): domain Bacteria; phylum Sumerlaeota; class Sumerlaeia; order UBA8349; family UBA8349; genus DAOPYU01. The sequence continues at coordinate 2,754 of DAOPYU010000466.1, forward strand.
CCCGGCCACTTTCCCGTCCCGCAGGATCACCCGTTTGTGCGATTTCTTGTGGGGATTGCTCATCTCCAGAACCTTGAATTCGGACCCTTCCGCCGTGGACAACCCCGCCGAAATCGTCGGCAGACCGAAGAACTCCACCGAGTTCATCGCGAACGAGGAGTCCAGGGTTTCCGGTTCGCCCGCCATGTTGCAACCCGTCACATGGCCCTGACGGTAGGCATTCGGGAAGATCGGGATGGGGCGCGATTCGCCCGTCAGGGAGTTGATCCCCTGGGCCACGTCGCCCGCCGCATAGATCCCTTCCACCGACGTCATGCAGTGTTCATTCACCACGATACCCCGGTCCACCGTGATCCCGGAGTCGGCCACCAGACCGGTTTCCGGGATGACCCCCACCGCCACGATGACGATCTGGCAGGGAACTTCCCGGCCCGTTCCGAGGATGACCCCGGTGGCGATCCCGTTTTTGGAGACGATGCGTTGAAGCGTGGTTCCCAGTTCCACTTTCACCCCTGCTTCTTCCATGGCCTCTTGTGCGAAGGCGGAGCCTTGCGCGTCGAGCGCCAGAGCCAGAAGGCGGGGCGCCAGTTCCACCACGGTCACCTCCAGGTTGCGGGCGCGCAGCGCTTCGGCGGATTTCACGCCGATCAGACCGCCGCCGAGGACCACCGCCTGTTGGGCGCCTGTGGACTTGATGTAGGCATCCACGGCGGAGGCGTCGTTCCAGGAGGTGAAGGTGAAAACGCCCTTGGAGGCGACTCCTTCGATCTTCGGGATGAAGGGTTTCCCGCCCGTGGCGATGACGGCCTTCTCGAA
>DAOPYU010000467.1:0-3565 GCA_035353095.1 Candidatus Sumerlaeota bacterium
ATTCGAAGGGTTTGACGATATAACGGTCGCTGCCTGACAGGAGCGCCTGCTGGATGCTTTCGCGGTCCGAGAGGCCGGTGAGCATGATGACCGGAATCTGGGCGGTGGCGTCGTTTTCCTTGAGTTTTTCGAGGACTTCAAAGCCGCTCAGGTAGGGCATCATCACATCGAGGATGATCAGGTCGGGCAGTTCTTCCGTGGCGCTCAGAAGGGCATCGCGTCCATTGGGCGCGGTTACCACGTCGAATCCTTCCAGAGTCAGGCCGGTCTTGATAATCAGCAGTACATCGGGTTCATCATCCGCCACCAGAATCTTGGTCGCCATAATCGAAAGAGCCTTCCCTTTTCAAAAGGTGAAACGATATCTTTCTCGGATCGCCCACGGCGTTTCAACGACACTCCCTCAAAACGGAATTCGTGGGAAAAGACCAACGGCTCGAAAAGGGCACACTTTGCCGCGTCCCCCTCTCAGCCCCTCCATCCTACGCATCGCCCGGCTTCAAAGTCAAGGCCAACCCGTTCGGTGGGACGATCCGGTCCTGGAACTCCTCATTGTCTAGTCAATATCCTCCATCTTCGGGTTCACACAGATAAGGAAGGCTGTTTTGAGGTGGCATGGGCGTCTCGCCCATGAAGAGGCTCTGGAACAAAAGCCCCGAAATTCCCGGCTCTGCCGACGAAAACGTCGGCCTTTCACGGGCGGGACGCCCGTGCCCCCTCCAGGCCCTCCCCACTTTTGCAGGACACATCCCCTCCTCAAACGACAACCTCACAATTCGTCGGACAATGAGGAGTTCCTGACGATCCGGTCAGGCTTTCCTTTTCCCCTGTGGCCCGGGGACTGGAAGGGGAGAAGAAATGACAGAAGGATCTGCGGCGAATTCGATTTCTCTTGCGCCTTCGCGTCTTCCTGTCCCAGAATAACGACGCTATGCGTGTGCTCTTTTTCGTTCACCGATTCGGGCGGGATCTGGTCGGTGGCCCCGAACAACACCTCTGGAATCTGGCGGAGCAGATGGCCCGCATGGGTTGTCGCGTCGAAGTGGCGACCACCTGCGTGGCGGAACTGAGCTCGCGGTACCGGTTCGGGGAACGGTGGAAACCGCTTTCCAACAAACTCTCCACCGAGTGTATCGAAGTGAAGGGCGCGAACTATCCGATTGAAATCTTTCGTTTTCCGGTGCGGAATCTCCCTGCGCCGGTGGCGCTTTTCTATGGCAAACTGCTTCAGCGGCGCTGGGAACGCGAAGAGCAGGCCATGCAACCGGCGCAGACTTTTCCCCTGCCCTATCGTCCCAACGGTCCGCTTCTGTTGACGGGTTGGCACCTGCCCGATCTGACCGAAGAAGGCGAGATGGCCCGCTGGACCATGCGCCGGGCCGCTCTGCAACTGCCTCCGACCCATCAGTCTGCGCTCCATCTGCAGGGGCTGGCGCCCCGCCATCTGACGATTCTGTTCGAGCATCTGGGGCAGACCCGTAAGGTCTTTCAGGGGAAAGGGCCCTTTCAGATCAACATCCCGCTCGAGGATTGTTCCGATCCTTCGATTGGCGTCCTGACGGTGGACAAACTCTGGCGCCCCTGGCTCGACACCCGCTCACTGGGAGTCCAACTCACCCAGATTTCGCTTTCTTCCCAGGGGAGCATCCATCTGGCGCCCTTCCACGTGGACCATCGCCGCCTGCGCGCCTATGACAAAAACGCGTTTATCAATTCTTACATCGAGCGCGCCCACCGGCGTCCCCGTTTCTATGGACAGTTGTTCGACCAGTTGCGCGGGCCCCTTTGTCCGGGGATGAACCGGTTTCTGCAAGCCCACGCCAGCCGCTACGACTGGGTGCTGGCGGGGACGCTGCCTTTCTCGACCATCCCGACAGTCGAGGCGATCCGTCGCAAGACGCCCTTCCGTCTGGCGGTGTTGCCGCTGTTTCATGCGGACGACGATTTCTATTACTGGCGCCACTATGCGGATGCGCTTCGAAACGCCGATCTGTGTCTGGCCAACTCGTGGTTTTCGCATGAGACCTTTTTCCCGGCCATTGCGGCCAAGTCGTATCTGGCCGGGGCGGGGGTGAACGATTCGCTCTTCCGTCGCGGTTCCATCAGTGGCGCCCGGTTCCGAAAGCGCCACGGGTTTGCGTCCGATGAGAAGATCGTGTTGTGTGTCGGACGCAAGAGCGGGACCAAACTCTATCGCACGGTGGCCAAGGCTGTGGACAATATCCAGGATCGCATCCGGTGCCGATTTGTACTGGTCGGGCAGGACGAGGACCACATGGCGATCAGCTTCCCCACCACGACCTATCTGGGGGTTTTGCCGCAGGACGAACTGCTCGACGCGTACGACGCCTGCGACGTCTTCTGCCTCATGTCCGAGTCCGAGAGTTTCGGGCTGCCGTTTGTCGAGGCCTGGATGCGCGAGAAGCCGGTGATCGGCAATGCCAACTGCGCCCCGGTCGCCAACCTGATCCAGCATGGGGTGACCGGCCTTCTGGCTTCCCACCGTGAGGAACTCCAGCAATTCCTGGTGGAACTTCTGAACGATCCGGACCGCTGCCGGGCCTACGGGAAGGCGGGCCTCGAGCAGTCGCTCCGGTCCTGCACGTGGCAGGTCATCACCCGAAACCTCCTCGACCGTCTCGACGCCGCCGGCAAGGAATGAGCGGTTTTCTTGGACGGCAGTCGGGCTTTGTGTTACTTTCCCTCCGTCATGGCCCGAATTCTTGATCGGGTCCTCCTTGATACGAACAGTCTGCGTCCTTTCGAAAGGTCTTCATGCGTTTCAATTCGCTGTTGTTCCTGACCTGCCTGCCCTTGTTCTGGTGCCTGTGGTATGGAACGCCGTTCCGTTTCCGGTGGATGGTGTTGTTCGCGGGCAGTTACCTGTTTTACGCCTGTGTCGGTGCGCCCTGTCTTTTGATCACGCTGGCCCTGGTGACGGTGGGCAGCTACGTCGTGGGGCGGGCGTTACCCCGGGTGGCGTCCGAACGGGGCCGGACCGTGCTGTTCTGGGCGGGCACGGTTTTCTGTCTCTCTTTTCTCGGCGTTTTCAAGTATCTTCCCGGTCTTTTCGCGTCTCTGTTTCCTATCTGGGCGCCAACCGCTGTGCCGGGTGGTCCCCCGGTGGTTCTCATCACGGCCGGGGTGTCCTTCTTCGTCTTTCAGGCGGTTTCGTACCTGGCGGACATCTATCTGGAGGTGTTGGAACCGGAAGAACACCTGGGCTACTATGCCGTTTATCTCGCGTTTTTTCCGAAACTGCTCCAGGGACCGATCGAGCGGGGCGAGGCGCTTCTGCCCCAACTGCATGAGCCGGTTGCCGGCTTTCAGTACGACAACATGCGTGCGGGTGTGGTCCTCTTTTTCTGGGGGCTTTTCAAGAAAATCGTGATTGCCGACCACCTGGCGATTCTGGTGGACCCGGTTTTCAACGATGTCCACGCTTTTGCGTCCGCTCCCCTTCGCCTGGCCACGTACGCCTATGCGCTGCAACTGTATTTCGATTTCTCCGGTTATACCGACATGGCGCTGGGGATCGGGCGGCTGTTCAATATCCGCCTGACGC
>DAOPYU010000468.1:0-3562 GCA_035353095.1 Candidatus Sumerlaeota bacterium
AATCAAAACCTTCGAGCATCCGGGCGCCGAGTACCGGGGCAAGCCGTTCTGGTCCTGGAACGGCGAACTCGAGAAGGGCGAACTGATCCGTCAGATCGGCGTCATCAAGGAAATGGGCTTCGGTGGGTTCTTCATGCACTCGCGCACCGGTCTGGCCACCGAGTACCTGGGCGATCAGTGGTTCGACCTCATCAACGCCTGCGCCGACGAGGCTAAGAAACAGGGACTCGAGGCGTGGCTCTACGACGAGGACCGCTGGCCGAGCGGCTCGGCGGGCGGCAAGGCCACCGTGGAACCGAAATACAGGATGCGTTCGCTCTGCCTCAAGATCGTCCCGGCCAGCGAGTTCAAGTGGGACGACGGATTGGTGGCCGCGTTCTCGTGTAAGTTGGACGGGCTCAACTACACCGACTGTCAGCGGCTGCGTAAAGACACCCCCGTGGCCCAATACGCGGGGAAGACCGTTCTGGCCTTTGCCGTCGAACTCATGGAACCCCACCCCTTTTACAACGGCAACACCTACCTCGACACGCTGAACCGAGAGGCGGTGGATCATTTTATCCACCTCACGCATGAGGAGTACAAGAAGCGGTGCGGGGACCGGCTGGGCACGTCCATCAAGGGCATTTTCACCGACGAACCGCATCGCGGCATGGTGATGTGCGAGAACGTGGGGCAGAGCGTCAAGTCCGAGTCGAAATACGCCACCCCCTGGACGGACCAGCTCGTTCCCACCTTCCAGAAGCGGTTCGGCTACGACCTGACGGACCACCTGCCCGAACTCTTTCTGCGTCCCGAGGGACAGCGCATTCAGAAGGTCAAGTGGCAGTACATGGAACACATCCAGCAGATGTTCCTCGACAACTGGGCCAAACCGCTCCAGGACTGGTGCCACCAGAACAACATGATCATGACCGGCCATGTGCTCCACGAGGACTCGCTCGGCGCACAGGCCGTTCCCAACGGGTCGCTCATGCGGTACTACGAATACATGGACTACCCCGGCGTGGACGTGTTGACCGAGGGGAACAACGGTTACTGGATCGTGAAGCAGCTCGCCTCCGCCGCCCGTCAACAGGGACAGAAGGGGATGCTGTCGGAACTCTACGGCGTGTGCGGCTGGCAGATGAACTTCGAGAGCCACAAGGCCGTGGGCGCGTGGCAGACCCTGTTCGGTATCAACCTGCGCTGCCCGCACCTCTCGTGGTACACGATGGAGGGGGAGGCCAAGCGCGACTACCCGGCCAGCATCCTGCACCAGTCCACCTGGTACCCGGATTACCCCACGGTCGAGGACTATTTCTCGCGCTGTCACGTGGCGATGACCCAGGGGGCGCCGATCTGCGACCTCCTGATCGTCAACCCGGTCGAGAGCGCCTGGGCGCAGATCTACCCCGGCTGGGCCACCTGGCTCGGCGCCAAAGCGCCCGAGGTCACGGCGCTCGACCAGAAATACCAGCAACTCTTCATGTGGCTCTGTGGCGCGCAACTCGACTTCGACTACGGCGACGAGGACCAGATCAAACGCCTCAGCCGGATCGAGCAAGTGGACGGCAAGCCGGTCCTCTATGTCGGCAAGGCCGCCTATCGCACGGTTCTCGTCTCCGGAATGGAAACGATCCGCTCGACCACGCTCGACGTGCTCGACAAGTTCCGCCAGGCGGGCGGCACGGTGATCTTCTTCGACGCGGCCCCGGCCTTTGTGGACGCGGAGGCCTCCGACCGCGCCACGAAACTTGCCGGGCAGTGCCGGCAGACGCCGTTCACGCAGGAAGCGGTGACGAAGGCCTGCCTCGCCGCAGCGCGCCGCCCGGTGGCGGTGGTGGACGCGAAGAGCGGGGAAGCCCTGAGCGAGATCTTCTGTCAGGCGCGTCAGGCGGGCGACCGGCGCTTCTTCCTGGCGCTCAACGTCAACCGCGAGAAGGGCTTTGAGAACGCCCGCATCCGCCTCGAGGGTGACGGATTTGTCGAGGTCTGGGACTGCCAGACCGGTAAGCGTTCGCGTGTTCAGGCCGAACGGAAAGACGGCGGCCTCGAGTTCGCCTGGCCCTTCGTTCCGGGAGGAATGCACCTGTTCGCGCAGGTACCCGCCGAAAACCCGGCCCTGCCCGTTCTGCCGACCTATACGGAGGTCAAACGCGAAGCCGTCACCGGTCAGGAATCGGGCCTCTACCGTTACACGCTCGACGAGCCGAACCTCTGCGTGCTCGACACGGCCTCGTACCGCGTGGACAACGGCGAGTGGCAGGCGCCGGTGGAAATCCTCAAGGCCGACCGCGCCGTGCGCAAGCAGCTCGGCATCCCCTACCGGGGCGGTGAAATGCTCCAACCCTGGTTCGTCAAGAAGGACGCGCCCCAGGCCAAAGCGCAACTCGGCTTGCGCTTCACCGTTCAGGTCGAGACGCTCCCGAAGGGGAAAGTTTATCTGCTGGCCGAACGGCCCGACATCCTGACCGTCAAACTCAACGGAACCCCGCTTCCCGCCGCCAGCGCCGACGGGTGGATGATTGACCCCGTCTTCAAACGCCTCCCCATCCCGGCGGGGGTGTTGAAGGTTGGAGAAAACGTGTTCGAACTCACGGGGGGCTTCCACGAAGGAGTCAACCCGGAGGCGATCTATCTGGCGGGGGACTTCGGCGTCCGGCTCGACGGGAGCAAACCGGTTGTGACCACTCTGCCCGGGAAACTGAAGATCGGCACGGTGACCGACCAGGGTTTGCCTTTCTATACGGGCCGCATCCGGTACCTCGTGGATTCGTTGCCGAAACTCGGGGATGCGTCGGAACGGGTCTTCCTGGCCACCCCGCAGTTCGAGGGCGCCTGCGTCAAGGTCCGGCGGGGCAAGGCCGAGGCGCAACCGATCGCCTGGCAACCGCGCGAGACCGACATCACCGATCTCTTGAAGAAGGCCAAATCCGCTGACGGAACCGTCCTGCCTCTCGAAATCGAGGTGGTCCTCACGCGCCGCAACACCTTCGGTCCGCTCCACATGAAACCGCTCAAGGCCGCCGGGTACGGTCCGGACAGCTGGCTCTCGACCGGCGACGGCTTCAGCGACACCTACATGCTCTTTCCCTCGGGCCTGTTGAAGGAACCGGAACTGATCTATCGGAAGGCGGGGAAATAGGGACAGTGCTGGGTGGCGGACCCAGACGGGAAACGCGTTATTCAACCACGGAATACAGAACACACGGAAGCAGCCACGTTTCCGTGTGTTCTGTACTGCTATCTCGTAAAATCGGCACAAGTGGCAACGATTTTTCTGTACCATAAGGACACTCATACCCGGTTGCATTCAGAAAGAGACGAACTCAAAGGACTCTTCCGGAACAGAACAAAAAGCGGGACAGAATAACTGGATCAGCAGGATACAAATTGAATCTCGCCACATCCTGAAAATCCCGTTATCCCGTCAATTTTTCTTCGGTTTGTTTCCTTCAGGAAGATTCTCTCCGGATGCCGCCCGGATTGTGTCATTTTGAATGCAAAGGAGTATCAACCACAAAACCCTGAAAATGGGCATTTCCGGGAGGGCGGGCGTCTCGCCCGCCTGAAAGGAAAG
>DAOPYU010000469.1:0-3545 GCA_035353095.1 Candidatus Sumerlaeota bacterium
CCGGATTTCATTTCCAGATACATGCCGGTGGACATCTCCACCGGGAATGTGACGGTCGCTCCGTTCACGCGAACCGCAGGATGTTTCATTGTTTTCTCTACGAGATCCAACGCCTTCACCGGTCCAACCCGCACATTCACGCGTTTGTTCGCTGGAAGGTTGTTGAGCCAGAGCTCAAAATTCTGGACCGTTTTATAACTCTTGTGCCCCCAATCCGTGAAATAGGTGTACACGTCCCCCTCGGGCCAGATATAGTCCCTGGCGTGGGTCGATTCCGCCTCAACCAGTTCGAAATAGTTCCACCCCGTGAAATCGACGGTGACGTAATGGTGGGTGCTGCCGACCTTGAAGTTCAGCAGTTCGCCGTTGCCGTCTCCATGAACCCAGACGCCGATCGCCTCGCGGCCCCACAGGTTGGTCGCCGAAGAGAAGTTCCGCCGAATCGAAACCCATGACCCCTCAACAGGAACAGCGCCGGTGCTCAGGGCGGAGACCTCAATTGCCGGCTCCCCCGTGGCCGGAACGGCAACGGACGAAGGCTGCGCGGAACAGGTGACGCCTTGCGCCATTCTCGCCACCTTAACTTCACCCGCCTTTGCCGGATCAAGCAACAGGAACGGTTCCGGGCTGTTCACGAGGCCGGCGGACAACAGCGGTTCGATCCGCAGTTTGACGGGCTGCTCCGCATGCTCGTTCCGGACCTCCCACTGCGCGGAGGGATGCTGAAGCCCGCACACCTTGTGCGTGTTGTAGGCGACCGGTTTGAAGTTCCATTTCCCGTCTTGACCGCGGAACAGCGTAAAATCCTTTCCGACCTGCCGCAACTGCTTGCGGACAGACTCGCCGAAATACTTGGAATGCCGCAGTTCCTCATACTGCTTAACCATGCTCACGTAATCCCTGAAAACCGGATAGCTCTTCAGCATCGGCTCGCCGATATCGCCGTTCAGGGAGAGACCGGCGTCATGGCCGATCATCTTGCAGCAGAGGTATTCTACATCGTCGGAAAAACACGGTTCGGACTGCGCGCCGCCCCACACGCAGAACCGCCACCATCCGAACTGGAAGGGAAGATAAAGCGCATTCCCGTCCATGGGGGCAAACTTCTCGATTTTCGGGCGGTGCCCGTTCCACGCCCCGTGCTGGTACTCCTCACCGGCATTCATCGAGGCGATGTGGATGTCCAGAAACCGCTTGTACCCCCGCGAGGGGGAGTCCCATGCCTGATACCGGGAACGGTAATGCCACCAGGAGTGCATCATCCCGGCATACTCCATGCCGACCGGCTTCTTGAGGCGTTTGGCAACCTCAAACACGAAACGGCCGCCGTAATACCAGTAATTCTCCTTTCCCCACATGTGCTGGATCCCTTCGATGGCGTCGAAATAGATCCCGTCGAACCCGCACTCGTTCACCACGTCCGCGGTGTTCTTCGCGATCTCGTTGAACAGCGGCGAATCCGGATCCGGAACATACAGCCCTCCCCAGAACGTTTTGAGTATCCCCGCTTTCGCGCCTGCCCCGTGCGCGGCAACCGCAGTCCTGTGAAACCCCCGCGTGCAGCCGGTGAACATGAAAGGCGCCGCTTTGGTGACACCCTCAAATTTGATGATTTCGTCTCCGATCCGCAAGGTCACGTCCCTTCCCAACGCCTTGGCCGTCGATTCGTTCACTTCGATTTCCGTCGCGTCCTGTGACAGCGGTTTGGCGAGAGTGAAAGTGGCCACGGTGTCGAGCCCCGGATGCGGCACCGGCGTCACATATTTCGACTCCGGCCCGATGTAGCAGGCGTAGGTGTGGAGGATCGAGGAGATTCCGGACCGGTGCAGTTTATCGACGATCTTCTTATAGGTTTTCCAGCCTTCGGGGAAACGCTTCTTGTCCAGTTCCATGCTTCCGAACAGGAAGAACGAGGAAGCTCCGCCGTGGTTGTCGATCTGGTTGAAGCCGATGCGCTGACAGTTCCCGATCCATTGATCAACCGTTTCTTCCGTCAGGCTGCCGAAGTTCATCAGGTAGGAGCCCCGCCCCTCTTTCGCCTCGAGCGCCCAGGCGCCCCCCTGGTCATTGAACGGGATCTCCGGTGCGGCGGCCGTCATGACCTTCCGGATCACCGGAAGGATCGATTTCTGAGGAACCCCGATGACCGCGACCCGCCCCCCTTTGTACCCGAACCGTTTGTAACACGTTGCCCACAACTCGGTCTGCAGGGCGGGAAGCTGGTGGACATGCGTGAACAGGTTCAGGGAGAGCGCGCAGGCGGCAAACGGCTCGGAGGGCCACGCTTCAAGCGTGAGCGGGATGTTCAAAAACGTGATGGATTCCGGATCGCCCGCCACCTCTTGAATCTCGAGCACCACCCGGTCGTTCTCATTGATCAAACGGATCGACGCCGAGGCGTCCGCCCCGGAGAAACGCAGCGTCAGCAGATCGCCCGCCATGGCGGCGGACGAGACCGGGAAGGTTTTCCCGTCCTTCTTCACGAACGCGCAATACTGCCAATCCCCGCCTGTGGAACGGTTGTAATAGTCCTTCCCGGAAGCCTTGTCGGTGAAATGAAGATTTTTTCCCGCAGGATCGATCCCGTACGAGAACGTGTCGCACTCGATGGACAGGGTCCCCGGAATTTTCGGCTCCCCGGCAGAGACGGCCTCCCCTGTCAAACAAAGGAGCAGGGAAAACACCATGATCCTTTGGACAAAAAATGAAAGGGAACAGGGCTTCTCTTCAGCGCGAATCGTTCTCATGATCAACTCTCTCCTTTTGTTTCGTATTATGCGGGGTGGTGGTGAAAAGAGTCAACCCCGAAACCCGGGGAAGTCACGTTTCATCAGATGCCGTCAATATCCGTTGTCGGTATGTGGTGCCGTTTGATATTCTTGCCCACGTTGTCCCCTTCCGTGCGCGGTCGTGCGGTATGGGGCAAGTGTTCCACCCTTCTCTACCATGCGTTTTCGACACATCATCTGGGACTGGAACGGCACCTTACTCGACGACACCCAAGCGGGAGTCAATGCCGTCAATGCCATGCTGGGCGCCCGCCACCTGCCCCCCCTTGACCTTGCCACTTACCGTGAAGTTTTCGGTTTTCCGGTTAAGTCTTTTTACCGCGCCGTGGGGTTCCGGCTGGAAAAAGAAAACTGGGACGCGATGGCACGTGAATTTCATGACCGTTTCCTGGCCGACACCACGCTGCGCCTTCACGAGCATGCGGCGCACACGCTCACCACCATCCAACAGGCGGGAATCGGGCAATCCGTCCTCTCGGCCTCCGAGCAAACGATCCTCGACACGATGTTGGCCGACTACGATGTCACCCGCTTCTTCAACAACATCTGCGGGGTTGACAATCTTTACGGGCATTCGAAGCTGGAACTTGGCCGCCTTCTTTTGAGCCGTCTCGACCTTCCCCAAGACGCAGTCCTCATGATCGGCGACTCGCTGCATGACCACGAAGTGGCCGCAGCCTTGGGCATACCCTGTCTCCTCATCGCCCAAGGCCACCAGTCTTATGCGCGCCTCGCGAACAGTGGAACCCCGGTTCT
>DAOPYU010000470.1:0-3515 GCA_035353095.1 Candidatus Sumerlaeota bacterium
CTCGCCATGGTGTCTTTGGGCCCGGCGCCGAAGGACTTCCTCCTGCGTGCCCGTGTCAAGCCCGCGCCCGACGCGTCCTGTTTTGGCATCCGGTTCGGAGCGGGGGACAAGATGCGGGACGGGTTTGAACTGCGGTTCGAACCACGTCGAGAGAAAGTCGGGCTTCGGGACGCGAATGCCGGTTCCTGGGACGAGTGCGAGGACATGGCCCTCTACAACGTGACCGGGCTCGACCGGCCCTTCGAGTTTGAGATGCTGGTCAAGGGGGACGTTGTGGACGTGTGCGTGGACAACCGTCGCACGCTGGTGGCCCGCCTGCCGGTGAAAGAGACCGGCCTGTTTGCCTTCGCCCAGAACGCCGAGGTTGAGTTCGAGTCCATCGAAGTGAAACCGCTGGCCCCGCCGCAAGCGAAGTAGCGGCCAGAGCAGGAGTGGGGAACGATGAATCGCAGGGAACGGCTGAGGGCCTCGATTGAAGGGCGCGCAGTGGATCGCCCGCCCGTGTGTTTTTATGAGATCAACGGTTACGATGAAAAGCCCGACGACCCCGACCCGCTGAACATCTATTCGCACCCCTCCTGGAAGCCGGCGCTCGATCTGGCGCGGGAGAAAACCGACCGGATCGTGATGCGCCCCCTGCCGTGGAAGAATGGCGTGACCGACCCGGTGACCGCGCTCCGGCGCGAGACGCGCGAGTGGATCGAGGGCAGTTTGTTCCTGACCGAGACGGTGGAAGGGGCGGGACACTCGTTCATCCGCCGCGCCCGGCGCGATCCCGATGTGAACACCTGGTGGGTACTGGACCATTATCTGAAAGACGCCGACGACCTGCAGACGTGGCTGGCCCTGATGCCCCCGTCCGGGCCGCCGGAAGGCGAACCCGACGAGGAGTCCATCCGGCGGGTCGAGCGTGACTTGGGCGACACGGGGATCGTGATGCTTAATGTCGGGGACCCGCTCTATTGGGCCGCGAAACTGTTCGACATGGCGACCTTCACCCTGGTGGCGACTCTGGAACCGGAGCTGTTCCACGCGGCGCTCGAGTGGCGCCTGCAGACCCTGCTGCCGCAGGTCGAGGCGGTGGCGCGCGCCCTGCCCGGGCGCCTCTGGCGCATCGTGGGGCCGGAGTTCGCCTCGCCGCCGTACCTCTCGCCCCGCCTGTTCCGCGAGTATGTGACGTGTTACGACACGCCGATTGTGGAGGCGATTCAGAAGCACGGCGGGTTTGCGCGCATCCACTCGCACGGGCGGTTGTGCGCCATCCTGGACGACATCGCCGCCACGGGGTGTACCGGCCTGGACCCCATCGAGCCGCCCCCGCAGGGGGATGTGGAACTGTCCTGGGTGCGCGAGCGGTACGGTCGGCAGATGACGCTGTTTGGCAATCTGGAGGCAAGCGATCTGGAGAACCTCGAGACGCCCCGTTTCCGGGAGAAAATCGCCGTCGCCCTGCGTGAGGGCACGGTGGGCGAGGGGCGGGGGGTCGTGTTGCAACCCTCCGCCTGTCCCTATGGCCGCGTGCTGTCCGACCGGGCGTTGCGCAACTACGAGGCGATGGTGGAAATGGTCGAGGGGATGTAGCGGGTCGGGCGAGCCGGGAAACAAAAAATCCGGACCGGAAGGGTTTGCCTTCCGATCCGGATTTTCACCGTTTCAGGGAGTACTCCGGTCTCCCGTCATTTCTTTTTTTTCGCCGGGGGAGTGAACACGATGTCCCCTTTTGCTTTCGGGTCGCCAGAGGGGTCGAACTTCGTCTGGGCGTTGTCGTCCTTCTGATCGGGCCCGACGCTCCAGAGCGTGTACCCGCCTTCCTTTTCGGCGCGATAATGGTACGCGCTTTTGTCGGGCGAGAAGGGGTCGGTCGGGAGGGCGCGGATGTAGGCGATGGGTTTTACCAGGTCGTCCAGTTTCTCGGGATAATTATTGTGATCAATGGAATAGGTTTCGAGGGCGACCTGCAGGGCTTTGAAGTTTTTCTCGGTGGTCTTGAGGCCGTCCTGGATGGACGCGTCGGAGGCCACATCCACGGGGGTGGCGGGCATGGAGACGTCCATCTGGGCGGCGGGCATGCCGTTGGCGGGCTGGTTGGGGTCGGGGGTGGTGTCTTCGAGGGTGATTTCCTTCTCGGCCTGCATTTTGCCGAAGAGGTCGGTCTCCCAGGTGACGATGGCTTTGACTTTGTCGCCTTTTTTCAGGTTTTGATCAATACGCCACGCGTATTGGCAGGAACCGCCTCAGCCATACTCCAGGGTGCCTTCACCGACCTGTTTGCCGGTGGCATCCTGTATGACTACTTTCCCGCCGTTGGGCTGGGTTTCCAGTTCCTTTGCGTCCGGTTTGTCCGAGATCGTCTGAACGCGTCCGTACTGGATACCGTTCTCGCCCTTGAAGACCCGCCCGACCGAGAGGGTGTTGTTTTTCTGGGTCAGAGTGACTTCCAGGGGTTTGACCTTTCCGATTGGCAGGGTGACCGTCGCGCCTTCTTCGATTTTGAGGGGATCCTGAGCCGAGAATTCCAGAAGGATGTTTTTCCCGTTTTCCAACTCCAGGGCCAGAGCGCCGTTGACCAGGCGGTAGCTGCCGGTCCGGGCGGCGAGGGGGAACATTTTATCCGTGCCGGCGAACATCTGGGGGACTCCCTGTTTTTCATCCTGAAGGAAACCCGAGAGGTTCCACGCTTTGGCTTTGGCGGGCAGATCGAGTTGAACGGCGAGTTTCCCCTGAGGCCCCGTGTACGGGGTCAGTTGGACATCGAGTTTTTCTTTGTCAAACTTGTAATCATAGAGGGTTCCCAGGATGTTGGCCCCGGGGGTCAGGTAGAAGAGTTCCTTGCCCATGGCGGTGCGCAGGTTGTCGTCGAACTTGCCGTCGCCGTTAGTGTCGAGAAACAGAAGCGCCATCTGACCGGATTCGCCCGTCAGTCCCTCTGCGCTCGTTGTGAGGACTGCCGCCTCGTATTTCTTGCCCTGAAGTTCCAACGGACCCTTGAGACACAGAGAATCCTTGATCATCGCGAAACCTTGGGTGAGCGCAACCTGGATCTTGACGGTCGGCCCCTTGGGCAGTTGGACTTCGATTTCCTTCCCTTCCTCCGAGAGAGCCTTTTCGACCGAGGTGGCGGGAATGGTGTGTTTCGGATCGTTCGTGAAGTCCTTGTCGCCGTTGAGGTCGAAGATCAGGGTGTCGGGTGTCTGCCCGCCGGTCGAGGACCAGGCGGCAAACAGGATCGGGTTCACGCAGTCGAGCGCGATCCGCCCCAGTTTGACGTCTTTGGCTCCCTCGGGGAGTTTGTCCGCTTTCAGGTCGGGACGGTAGGAACAGAACCGCTGGCTGAATCCGGACCCGAACGTGCGTTCCAGCTCCGGTCCGATCGGTTCCAGTTTGAACCCGGCCTGGGCCCCCGAGGTGACGGCGAGCAGAAGGGCGAGACTCGCCAGGAGCCTTCGCATCCGCTTGTTCATGGGGATTTTTCTCCTTTCTATTGCACTACTGTTTTATCGCATCCAGGATGCGAG
>DAOPYU010000471.1:0-3509 GCA_035353095.1 Candidatus Sumerlaeota bacterium
CTTCGAGGGTGGGGGCATCCGGCGAGACGAACAGGCTCCAGAGGACCGGGTAGAGTGGGGGGTAGTTGTCCACCACGTAGGGCGGTTCAGCCAGGGAACGGTACAGTCCCTCCCCCGCCTGAAAGCGCAGGGCCTGAGCCAGGAGGAACCCTTCCTCGGCGTCGAGCTGGTAGGGATACTCGATCGCGCGTCCGACCCGCTCGACGGGCCAACCCGCCATCCGCACATGCAGAAAGAGCAACAGGCAGAGGGGCAACAGGGGCCAGAGGGCCTGGAAACAGGTCCAGCCGGGGGCGGTTTTATGGGGATTGGCGGGGGGGACGGAGTTCATCGTCTTTTTCCGCGCCAATCAGGAGATTGGCGTTCCCGGGGGAGAAGTCTTCTTTTTGATCCCACGTGAGAGAAATTTCTTCCGTGAACCGTGTTCCCGAGCAAGAAAGCCCCCTGGGGGCACCCTATCCCCAAAGAAATGCGGTTTTCATGGAGGGCGGGCGTCCTCGCCCGCCTGGAAGAAAAGCCGCACGCGGACGTTCAACCGCAGTTGATCAGCAAACGGAAGACTTTCACACAGCCTCTCCGGCTCAAAGAAGACGCGCGCGTCCGTCCTCCTGCGGCTGTCCCCATACCTAACACGCCCCCGGCTTCCCGGCAAGAGAATCTACAGGGGGAAGAGAATTCGAGTAAACCTTCAGCCCCCTATCGTTTCCCAGAGAAGGGGTTTCCGATCTGAGGCAAGAATCCGTAGGGGCGGGTTTGAAACCCGCCCGGCAGACACTCCGGATTGAAAAGGGCGGGTTTGAAACCCGCCCCTACCGAAAATTGGGGTTCGGAGAACCTCAAACAGAGAATGGCGAAAGGGTTACGAATCCGAAAAGCGCCTGATTTCCAGCGCGGGGAAACTCGCGTTTCTTCTGGAGAGAAAAAGAATCGAAAAACGGACGCGGAAAAGGTATTCTGATTCCCTGCGCCGAGTGGGAGTGTGCGCAGAACCCGCAGCAGACACAGTCGGCGGTCCTGTCGGCTCCGCTCAAAGAAAAAGCAAAAGACCCGCCCCGCCGGTTTTCCCGGTCAGGCCCGGTCAGGATGGTTGAGTTTGGTAACGAAACGCGAAATTCTTTCTTCAGAAACCCTGATTCCCCGTCTCCACACCCGGACGCTGGGACGGACGATGCATGTGTTTGGTGCGTGCGACTCGACCAACACCGTGGCGCGGCATTTACTGTCGGGCCGGACTTCGGATCAGGCGGGACCGCCCAATGGGACGCTGATTCTGGCCGAAAGCCAGCGGGCCGGACGGGGCCGCAACGGACGGGCATGGGTGTCCCCTCCCGGCAAGTCGCTTCTCATGTCGCTGATCCTCTACCCGGCGCGCTGGCATGTGTCGGCCCAGGAAGAAGCGCAGGCGACGTCCGGTGGCCGGATGGCGCCCGCTCTGCCGGGCCTGCTCACCCTGGCCGCGTCGGTGGCCGTGGTACGGGCGCTCGAGCGGCTCGGAGCCGCGGGGTGCAGCATCAAGTGGCCCAACGATGTGCTGGGACGGACGGGACGCAAGCTGTGCGGCATTCTGACCGAAGTCGCGACCGTTGCCCAGGGACCGTCGGCATTGATTGTCGGCATCGGGGTCAATGTGAACCAGAGCCGGACCGATTTTCCCCCGGAACTGCGCGATACGGCCACATCGGTGTGTCTCGAAGCGGGACGAAGCGTCTCGCGGCTCGAGATGCTGACAGCGCTTCTGGAGGAGCTCGAGGAAGTTCTGAACCAGGAAGAACTCGCGATCTTTCAGGAGTGGAAACACCTCTGTTCCACCCTGGGCAACCTGGTTCGGGTCCAGTTGGGGAATGGTGAACACATTGGCCAGGCGCTGGACGCCGCACCGGACGGAAGCCTGATTCTGCGACTGCCCAACGGGGTGCTCGAAACCCTCCATTCGGCGGACGTGCTCGCGGTCCGGCCTCAGACGTCGGTTTGATTTCCAGGAAATCAAGAAATGAAGAGACGGCTCCCATGACTTCCACTTTTCCCGACACCCCGCCCACCCGTCCCGCCGACCATGCGGAGTGGATCGTGGCGCCTGCCACCCCGGCGGGGACGGGGGCCATCGCCGTGGTGCGGCTGGACGGCCCCGGCTGCTGGGAAGCGGCCAGCCGGGTCTGGCGGTCCACCCGGTCCGTGCCACCCCAGGCGCGGCGGTTGACACGGGGGCAGGTACTCGACGTGAACGGTTCCGTTCTGGACGACGCGTTGCTGGCGTGGTTTCCCGCGCCGCATTCCTACACGGGCAACGATCTGGTCGAGTTCCAGTGCCACGGCAGTCCGGCGGTCGTGGCGGGGCTGATCGAAGCGTTGTGCGCGGCGGGAGCGCGGCTGGCGCGTCCGGGAGAATTCACGGAGCGGGCGTTTTTCAACGGGCAACTGGACCTGGCGCAGGCCGAGGCGGTGGCGAACCTGATTGCCTCGCGCACGCGTGAGGCGAGCCGGGTGGCGCTGTCGCAGCTCGAAGGGGCGCTCTCGCGGGAAGTGAACACCGTGCGCGAGGGGCTGATTGACTTGGCCGCCGAGATCGAGGCCCGTCTCGACTTCCCCGAGGAAGAGATCGAGACGGCAGACCGTCTGCGCCTGCTCGGGGCGTTCGAGACGGCCCGGAAGAATATAGAGCGACTCCTGGCGACGGCGCGGCGCGGACGGTTGTTCCGCGACGGAGCGCGTGTCGTGCTCGCCGGGCGGCCCAATACGGGCAAGTCGAGCCTGCTCAACGCTCTGGTGGGGATGGAGCGGGCGCTGGTAACCCCGCATCCAGGGACCACCCGTGACACGATCGAGGCGACGGTGGACATCCTGGGTATTCCGATTGTTCTGATAGATACGGCGGGGGTGCGCCACGAAGGGGTCGAGGAGATCGAATCGCTGGGGATCGAGCGGACGCTGCGCGAGGTGCGGGGCGCGGACCTTGTGCTGCTGGTTCTGGACGCCTCGTCGCCGCTCACCGCCGAGGACCGGGCGCTGGTGGGGTTGTTGGGTGAGGCGCCGCTGCTGGTCGTGACCAACAAGTGCGATCTGGCTCCGGAAGGGCATAACCGGCGGGGGTGGGCTCAGGAACTGGGGTTGTCCGGCACGGACGAGTCCGTGTCGGTCTGCGCGCTCGATCCGGATACCTTGCGTCCGTTGGAGGCCGCAGTGGCACGCCTGTTGATGGGCCAAGGCGGACCGGAGGGCCTGACCGAGGCGGAGTCGGCCACGGTGACCAACCTGCGCCATGCGGAACGGCTGCGCGGCGCGGCCGAGGCGCTGGGGTGCGCGCGCGCGGCGTTCGAGGCGGATCAGTCGGGTGAATTCGTCATGGTGGACCTGAACGAGGCGCTTCAGGCGCTGAGCGAAATTCTGGGTCTCTCGGTGGACGAAGCGGTGCTCTCGCGCATTTTCTCACGATTCTGCATCGGGAAGTGAGAAAAGGGACAATGGATAATGGACAATGGAAAATTGACAATTGATAATTGATAATGAACTTC
>DAOPYU010000472.1:0-3453 GCA_035353095.1 Candidatus Sumerlaeota bacterium
GAGCGCTTCAACCGCGATTATACCCATTACCTGGATTTTCCCGGCCAATCGGACGAAACCGGCAGCACGTCAGTGGCCCATATTTTTGCCTGTTTCTTTCAGATCCGCCGGGCGTTCCGCCACATCTATGAATACATCGTGGGCGAATCCATGCTGGCGGCCCGCCTGCGCGCCGCCATCTGGCAGTCCATCTTCACATACGACATGCGCCGCTACCGCCGCACCCTGTTTGCCCGCATGAGCGACGTGTCGTGCCTCATCACGGGGCCCTCGGGAACCGGCAAGGAACTGGTGGCCCGGGCCATCGGGATGTCGCGTTACATTCCGTTTTCGCTCGAATCGAAACGGTTCCTGGGCGACTATTCGGTCTCCTTCTTCCCGCTGAACCTCTCGGCCCTTTCGCCCACTCTCATCGAGTCGGAACTCTTTGGCCACCGGCGCGGCGCCTTCACCGGCGCGCTCCAGGACCGTGCCGGGTGGTTCGAGGTCTGTCCGCCGGTGGGATCGGTTTTCCTCGATGAAATCGGCGAGGTGGATCTGCCGATTCAGGTTAAACTCCTGCGTGTGCTCGAAAGTCGCACGTTCCAGCGGCTCGGCGATACCCGCGATCTGACCTTTCAGGGCAAGGTGATTGCGGCCACGAATCGGAACTTGAGTGAGGAGATCCAGGCGGGGCGGTTCCGACGCGACCTCTATTACCGGCTCTGTTCCGACATGATCGTGACCCCCTCGCTTCAGGAACAGTTGTACGAAAGCGCGTCCTTCCTGCCCAATCTGGTCCGGTTCATTGCGGTGCGTCTGGCTGGAGCGGAGGAAGCGGAAAGTCTGGCGGATGAAATCCTCAATTGGATCGAGTCCAACCTGCCGTCCGACTACCCCTGGCCGGGCAATTTCCGCGAACTCGAACAGTGCGCCCGCAACATCATGATCCGTCGCAGTTACCAACCCGAGTGCCTGCGGGAAACCGCGGATGGGCAGGACTTGTCGCGCCATCTCGAGGAAGGGCGTTTGACGGCGGATGAACTGCTGGGCCGTTATTGTCGGCTGGTTTACAAGCGCACGGGCAGTTATCAGGAAACTGCGCGTCGGCTGGAACTCGACCACCGGACGGTCAAAAGTCGCATCCAGAAGGGCGCCTCGCCGGATACCCTCCCTGCCGACTGACCGCGTGCGAAAGGGCGGAATAAAGAAAAGATTGTATTCTTCCCGCGGAACTTGTTACTGTGGGATGAGCGATTGGGCGAAGCGAAATCGCATTTGTCCGGCTTATACCCTCTTTCCGACCATTTTGAAATCCGGTACGTTTCTTCCGTAAGGACCCTGAGGAAGGGGAAGACTGTTTTCGTATGACCCTGAAACATAAAATACTGATCGCCGTGGGATCCACTTTCTTGGTTTTGATTCTGATTCTCTATGCGGTCTCCTCGACCCTGCTGCTGAACGCATTCGACCGGCTGGAGCGGGAGAGCGTCACAACCGACGTGAAACGCGTTCTCGATGGCTTGAAGAATGAAACAATATCCCTGAACACCGTCGGGGGCGACTGGGGCGCCTGGAACGAGACACGCGATTTTATCCGGGGGACCAACCCTTCTTTTGTGAACGACAACCTGGCCGACAGCGCCCTCAAGACCCTCAATCTCGATTTCATGGTCTTCCTGGACACATCGAACACCCTGATCTACGCCAAGGGGGAAGATGACGCGGGGAAGGCGACTTCGGTAAGCGCCACTCTTCTCAATTTTGTCCAGTCCCACCCCGACCTGCTGAACTTCGCAAACCAGAAGGACGGCAGGGCGGGTCTGGTCCTGTTGCCCGAGGGCCCGGCTTTTCTCGCTTTCTGGCCCGTGTCGGCCAATGCCTTTGACGGCCCCATTTCCGGAAAATTTATTCTGGGCCGCTATTTCGATGCGGAACGCCAGGCCGCGTTTTCCAAACAGATCCATCTGGATCTGGCTTTTTTTCGGTCCGACGACAAATCGCATCTGCCGGACGATGTCCGGGAGGCGCGTTTCCGCATCACGCCCGCTCAGCCCATTCTGGTTCAGCCCAATGGGCACAATGACACCATCAACGCCTTCGCCCGGGTTTCGGACCTGGAGGGCAACCCGGCTCTGGAACTGCGGGTGGAGCGCCCCCGCGAAATCTTGAAACAGGGGAAGACGACGACCCGTTATTTCGGCCTGTTTCTTCTTTTGACGGGCGCAGTCATCCTCTTCGTCTTGCTCGCCACGATTCAGAAGACGATTCTGACCCCGGTGACGAACCTGATTCAGTCGGTGGCCCAGGTGGCTTCGACCCAGGATCTTTCGACCCGCCTCCCCCTGAAGGGAAACGACGAACTGGCCACCCTGACCCAATCGGTCAATCAGATGTTGAGAACCCTTGAGAAAACCCACGATGAACTCTGGATGACCGCCCGGATTGACTATCTGACCGGTGTGGCCAATCGGCGCCACTTCATGGATCGCTTCGCCAAGGAACTGAGTCTGGCTCAGCGCCACCAGCGGGAGTTTTCCATTCTGCACGTGGATATTGACCACTTCAAACAGATCAATGACACGTATGGTCACAATCTGGGCGATGAGGTGCTTAAAGCCATGGCCGCGGCCTGCGTACGCGCTTTGCGGAACAGCGATATTTTCGGACGCCTGGGGGGCGAAGAGTTTGGCGCCCTCCTGCCGGAAACCGCCCTCGAGTCTGCCGGGGTGGCGGCGGAACGGTTGCGCCTGACGGTGGCCGATCTGGAAATCCCCTCGGAAAAGGGCCCCGTGCGCCTGACAATCAGTATCGGGGTGACCCAGTTCCATCCGGGCGACGATACCACGCCCGAAACCCTCCTTCAGCGCGCCGATCAGGCGCTTTACGAGGCGAAAAATACCGGTCGCAACCGTGTTGTCAAGGTGCTCTGACCCCTTCCCCCCTCAGGGATACTCCGTATCGGACAGCCCCCTTGGAGGGGGAAGACCGCCAGTTTGTTTCCCGTTTCTGTTTCAAAATGACACGGATTCTCCGGGTGGATCGAGGATCGTGTCGTTTCGACTCATCGTGTTCCCTCTCATGGAGAAATCTCCCCCCAATCAGAGTTTTTGCACAAAGTTGATATCCGGTGAGTTAGAGTGGAGTCCGCTCGTCTTCCGGCGTGTGGCATGGAAACTGCTCGTGTCCAAAGCAGCAATCGGATTCTCTGCTGTATGGCTTAGATCCACAAATACTTCGACCCCATTTCCGAGAGGAGGAGAACAGGATAATGAAGTTCAAACCACTAGGCGACCGTGTTTTGGTCAAGCGTACCGACGAAGCCGAACAGAAATCGGCCGGCGGCATCATCATCCCCGACACGGCGAAGGAAAAACCCTCGCGTGGCACAGTCCTGAGCGTGGGCCCGGGCACGTTGAAAGAAGACGGCACCCGCACGCCGCTGGATGTCAAAGAGGGCGACAAGATCCTTTT
>DAOPYU010000473.1:0-3451 GCA_035353095.1 Candidatus Sumerlaeota bacterium
CGCCATCCGAAATTTACTGGGCGTACCGGTACACCTTCGGTTCCAGTTCGAAACGAACCGTCTTCGAGCGATCTCCCTCTTCGATCCGGACCCGCCGGACCTCGGGGTGATACCCTTCCTTCTCCACGCGGATCGAGCGTTCCCCCGGTTTCAGGTCGAGATCTACGGGGGTCACACCGCGATAGTCGTCCTCCACATAGACCCGCGCGCGATCCGGTTCCGACGTGACCCGCAATCGGGCCTCGTCCTCATGCGACCACCAGAAGAACCCGTGGGGACGGACAATCTCGAACGAAGTGTGCGCCCGCGCCACCCGATTGTACGACGGCGGGTTGGGGTTCGGCCGGATCCGAATTCCCTGCGCCTCTCCCCTCTCTTCCGGTCTCAGTCCCTTTTCGCGACTCTCTCCTTCAGAGCGATAGGAGTCTCTTTCCCGCTCCCCCGCCGGTTCCTCCTCAATCCCCCCCTCACGCAGGGAACGCATCAGTTCTTTGGGTCCCTCGGGTCGGTCCGGGAAAGGCCGGTCCCGGTCGAAACGGCCATAGAACCGCCAGTCCCAGTTCTCCCGGGTCACCACCGCCACCGCGTCGAGTTCCTCGCGTCCGGCGGGCCCCTCGACCACCAGGGAATAGTCGTCAGTCGGGATGCTGTAGGTCACCCCGGCCTTCAGGTAGTTCTCCTGATCGTAGTAGTTCGGAAAAAGCTGACGCGACACCCCGTGTGTGTCCCGGTCGAACAGGTACACGTACGCGTCGCGGGTCACCCGGAAGTAAACCCGCACCGGCGCCCCGTCGCGGTACTCCTTGCGATCCGTCCAGATGCGCAACCGGAAGTTGTCGCGCGGCAGAATTTTTCCCGGTCCCTCGGGCATTCGAAAGCCCGGTTCGGGCCGCACCCGCACTTCTTCCTTCACGGCCACGGACGGCTGGTCCTTAGCGCCTTCCGCCGGTTCCTGGACATCCTTCTCGACCCGGGCGGCCCATCCGGCCACCGGCAACAGGCAGCCCGCCATCAAGAGCAGACAAACCCAAGGGCCCAGCCACCTCCCCAAACGTCCGCGACTCCAACCGGAATTCAGACGCCCACATCCCTTTTCCCCTGCCGTGTTCATAGTGCCCCATCCTTTCCGCCCTGCCCGGCGTTGGATTCTCCCCCACGCCCTGCTTCTCCAGAAAGAGACAACGCGGGGCCGTAAAAGTTCCCCGTTCCCGGCAAGCCGCACGCCTCGCGGACCGCAGGAAAAGAAAAAAGCCCGCCTTTCGACTCTCTTTCTTCCCACTCACCCCAAACACTCCGGGACTCAGGAACAAGACTCGAAAACCGGACTCGCAACAACACCCCCCGCCCGAACACGCGCGGGAATTACACGGCCTAAAAAGCCGGGTGCAAAAACTGAATGAACCAGAAACACACCGCAGAAATCAACGCCGCAAAAGGAATGGTGAAAACCCACGCCCAGACAATCCGCTGAGCCACTCCCCACTTGATCCCGGACAGTTTGGTCGTGGCGCCCACCCCGATGATCGCCCCCGTGATGGTATGCGTCGTCGAAACGGGAATCCCGAAATGCGTCGCCATGAAGAGCGTCAGCGCGCCCGCCGTCTCCGCGCAGAACCCGCCCACGGGTTTGAGTTTCGTGATTTTCATCCCCATTGTCTTGACGATGCGCCACCCGCCGAAAGCCGTCCCGATCGCCATGGCAATATTACACGAGAGGATGATCCAGAGAGTCTTGGGATTGCCCAGCGACAACCGGACATCCGTGTCCAGATACCCCCCCGCCACCAGAATCGCCACAATAATCCCCATGGTCTTTTGGGCATCGTTTCCCCCGTGTCCCAGCGAATAGAGCGCCGCCGAGAGCAGCTGCCCCTTGCGGAACAGTTTGTCCACCGCCGTCGGCCGCCAGCGGCGGAACAACCAGAAAACGGCCAACATGATCGCGAATCCTATCGCCATGCCGATCATCGGCGCAAGCGGGATATAGGCGAAAATCTCCAGAACCTTCTTAACTTGAATAACCTCAATTCCCTTATGCGCCATCCCCGCTCCAACCAACCCCCCCACCAGCGCATGGGAAGAACTGGTCGGCAACCCCCAGATCCACGTCAAAAGGTCCCACACGATCGCGCCCAGTAACGCGCATAAGACCACATAAATAAACGCCTGATCGGAAGGGTCAATCCTGACGATCTTCGAGATCGTATTGGCCACTTCCGCCTTATGGAACACAAACATGGCCGCAAAATTGAAAAAAGCCGCCCACAACACCGCAATCCGGGGCGAAAGCACCCGGGTGGAAACCACCGTTGCAATCGAATTGGCCGCGTCGTGAAAACCGTTGATCACATCAAAGACGAGCGCGCAAACGACCGTAAAGACAACGACACACAGTAGGAAAGTCATGGATTAAGACGCCTCGATCGCAATCCCCTGGATGATATTGGCCACCGCTTCGCAATGGTCCGTCGCCCGCTCCAGCCGCTCGTAAATCTCTTTCCACTTGATCACCTTCACGGCGTCTTTTTCTTCCTTGAACAGGCGGGCCAGGGCCGAACGCAACAGGGCGTCCGCCTTGTTTTCCACCCCGCAGATCACAATACACTTCTCGTTGATCAGAGCGGCGTTATGGTCAATATGCCGCAGGCTTTTGACCGCATCCAGAATCGCCTTGGCGGCTTCCAGCAACAGCTCGGACAACTCCTGCGTGTCGGGCATGGTGTCGATTTCATACAGCACCATGCGCGAAGCGGTCGCATCCACCGAATCCACAATGTCATCCAGCGTCTTGATCAGGGTGTGGATATCGCTGCGATCAATCGGGGTGATAAACGTCCGGTGCAGATCCTCGATACACTTGTGCGTGATGATGTCCGCCTCGTGTTCGAATTCCTTGATCCGTTTGGCCCGGGTGGCAATTTCAGAAGGATTCCGGATCAAGGCCAGAAATTCCTCACACGCCTTGATCGTCAAGGCTCCATGCTGCTCGAAATAATCGAAAAAACTGGTGGTTTTGGGTAGAAATCGTCCTAACATCGCGATCCTCTGTCTTTTCTCAAACTGGCTGAATGACCGATCACAAGCACAGTTATCCCCACTCTCCAGAATCCCCAGGTCTGTGACAAGACATCCAAACTCAACCTTTCGGTTGAACCTAACAGAATCCACACAAAACTGTCAAGTCAGAAAAATCCCTCGTTCCCGCCGGAAGCATCAGAAGAGAACCGTTCCCGCCTGTTTTCAGGGGTTTCAGCCCTCCCTGTCCCGTGTGTTAGAATTCTGTTAGCGCCCCAGACAAGTGAAAAAAAAGGAATCCCGGCAAGAAACCTCCCAAGACCCGGTACAAATATTTTCATTCCGAACTTTCTGCAATATTCTGAATATCTCATTCAAAATCAACAATATACAAAGATACAAGGCTTCCCTGGACGAGACACGCCTCCTGCATGTC
>DAOPYU010000474.1:0-3450 GCA_035353095.1 Candidatus Sumerlaeota bacterium
GCGTCCCTGGGTCCCCGCGTTCGCGGGGATGACGAATGGGGACGAGAGTCGGAAACTTCGGACCGCAAGTCAGGAAAAGGACCCGACCCTAAATCGAGATCGGAAATAAGTCCGGTTTTATGTCCGAGGGGAATCCATAAGTGGCTCTATTCAAGAGTGAACAGAAAGAACGACTCCCCTGTTTGTCCACAAATTCTTTCGAAGAGGCTTTTTTCTCAGCCACAAAAGGTCGAATACACAAAATCCGGATTTTTATGCCTTCAGTACTTCTTTGTGGCTGATAAATCGTCGCGGCTTGCGTAGATTCTTTGGAACAGGAGCGCCTGTTTTTCCGAGAGAGGCATTCCCGGCGGAGAGAGAGTGTGATGAGGTCCATCTTCTTGTGGCAACAGATCGCGTCGTTCCTCTGGGAAAGGAAGCCTTTCGGCTTTTCCTGTCTCTTCTCAGCCGCACTTTTTCTTCTCCTTCTCTCGCTTCCCGGCCTCTGTGACGGACAGACGGCTCCTGTCCCCGAAACCGAACAGCATTCTCTGACCACCCCTCACTTTCAGATCACGGCCTCACAGGGCCAGCTCAATCTCGCCTACTACGGCGAGGCCTGCGAGGATGCCTTGAAACAGATCCTCCCGGACGATCTTTCGAGCCTCACCCAACCGCCCATCCGGGTGCGGGTAGCCGCCGACCTGGCGGAATTCACCACCCTGTCGGGGCGGCGCCAGGAACAGACCCTGGCCGTCGCCATCCCCGAAGAAGGCATCATGATTATCAACAGTGTGGGGCTCTCCAAGACCGAAGCGGGCATGCGCGAACAGACCCTGGGCCATGAACTCACCCACCTCCTGCTGGGCCGCCTGACCCGGGGGGAAATCCGCGTCCCCTACTGGCTCCACGAGGGAATGGCGCAATTGATCACGGGCGACCGCTCGCATGGGGGATCGCTCGACCTGGCCTGGGCCACCGCCACCGGTCGTCTGATTCCGATGGAGAACCTCGACACCTCCTTCCCCTACGAAACTCCCAAGTCGGCCCTGGCCTACGCCCAGAGCGCGTCGTTTAGCGACTATGTGATCCGGAAACATTACCTCCTCGACTCGCCCCAGACGTTTTTCCGCCAGATGGCCGAACGGCCCGCCAAAGCCCGGGAAATCCTCCTGTGGCTGGGGCGACCCCAGAGCATTCAGGAACTCGAAAGCGGCTGGATGAAGGAACAGGGACGCCTGCGCAACTGGATCATTCTGATCTCGAGCACAACCGTCCTGTGGATCGTGATTTCGCTGCTCTTCCTGCTTTCGTACCGACTGAAACGTCGCCGCGAGAAAAACGTCATGCAGAACTGGGACCCGTGGGAACGCGAAGACGATTGACGCAGAAAGGCGCAAAGAACTTTCGGGAAACGGCATCCAAATAGAGAGAATTCCGGGAGGGAACTCGTGGGTTTCCCTCACCCGTCACGTCCAACTTGATCGGAAGGCCCCATCCAGATGATCCAGCAACTCGCCCAGACTCAGGCCAAACCCAGCCCCTACTCGGAAATCGAGACGCTGATCCGCGCCCGTTATCCGCTGATCTACGTCGCCTCGTGGGAGGAGACCCGCGCGCTGCGCGAACTCCACGCCATCGCCACGCAACTGCGCAAGCGGCTCTACACCTGGTCTATCAACGACGGTATCCGGGTTTACCAGGAAGGGCTGGGCCTGATGCCCGAAGCGAAAAAGGGGACCAAGGACCCGGTCATGGCCCTGCGCGAGATCATGCAGCAGTCCGATCCGTCCATCTATGTGTTGCGGGATTTCCATGCCTTCATCAAGGAGGCCGCCGTGGCGCGCGGCCTGCGCGACCTGAGCGAAATCCTGCGGTCGAGTTACACGAGCGTCGTCCTGCTCTCGCCCGTCGTTGAGATTCCGCCCGAGTTGGAGAAGGACATCACCATTGTGGATTACCCGTTGCCCTCACGCCTGGAAATCGGTCAGCTGCTCCACTCGATCGCCTCCGACGTGGCCAACAATCCCCAATTGACGGTGGACCTTGAAGACGGCGCCGAGCAGACCATTGCGGACGCGGCCATCGGCCTGACGCTCAACGAAGCCGAAAACGTCTTCGCCAAGACCCTGGTGGCCACCTGCCGCCTGACGGCGCGCGAAGCGCCGATGGTTTATGCCGAGAAGGAACAGATCATCCGCAAGACCGGCCTTCTCGAGTACGTCCGCGTCCATGAGGATTTCAGCGAGATCGGCGGACTGGACCAGCTCAAGCTGTGGCTCACCAAGCGCAAGGAAGCCCTGAGTGAAGACGCCCGCAACTACGGCCTGCCCGCCCCCAAGGGCGTCCTGATCCTCGGCGTTCAGGGATGCGGTAAAAGTCTCTGCGCCAAGGCGGTGCCCAACCTCTGGCGCCTGCCGCTGCTGCGGCTCGACATGGGGCAGATCTTCGGCAGCCTGGTGGGCGCCAGCGAGCGCAACATGCGCCGCGCCATCCAGGTGGCCGAGTCGGTCCAGCCCGTCGTGCTCTGGATTGACGAGATCGACAAGGGTTTCAGCGGCCTCGACTCCTCGTCGTTCAGCGACTCGGGCACCACGGCCCGCGTTTTCGGCGCCATGCTGACCTGGCTGCAGGAGAAAACCTCGTCGGTCTTCGTCATCGCCACGGCCAACGACGTCACCAAACTCCCCCCGGAACTCCTGCGCAAGGGCCGTTTCGACGAAATCTTTTTCGTGGACCTGCCCAACGCCGAGGAACGCCTCAACATCTTCACCATCCACCTGAAAAAGCGGGGACGAACCCCCGAGAACTACGACCTGGCGGCGCTGGTCCGGGCCTCCGATGAATTCAGCGGTGCGGAAATCGAACAGGGAATCATCGCCGCGCTCTTCGACGCCTTCTCCGAGCGGGTCGAGGTGACGACGGAACATATTCTCAAGGAACTCCGCAACACCGTGCCCCTCGCGCGCCTGATGCCCGAGAGCATTCACGCGCGTCGGGAATGGAGCAAGGGCCGCACCCGCCGCGCCACCTGAAAAACCCACCCGCAATCAAGATTCAGGAGGAATCCAGAAGTCGTTGTGTTGAAAGGGATCTCAGGGGCTGTATCGGTATTCAGATTGCTTTAATATTTTTCCTGACAATTATGTAATTTTGAAGAGGATGCTCCCATCTTCCCCTCCGGAGGGATCCCGTGACGTACCGCTCCGCAAGACCGGATTCTCCTCCTGCCGCCCTGCCTCTGGAGGACCTCATCGGCGAGAAAGACCAGTGCCGCGTGGCCAACGCCTTTGTCGAGGCCCTGCCGCGATCGAGCGTCGAGGGGCGCTTCCGCCACCCCAGCGGCGCGCCCGCCTTCCACCCGCGCATGATACTCAAGGTCCGCCTCTACGCCTGCGCGACCTGCGGCGACTGCCCCGCCGGCGCAGCCCGGAAATCGAAACCGTCTTCGGCCACATCAAACACAACCTG
>DAOPYU010000475.1:0-3448 GCA_035353095.1 Candidatus Sumerlaeota bacterium
ATTCGGTTTCATCCTCTGCATGGGGTCCGCGATGGAATTCAGAAGTTCGCATTGGGTTTTCATATCCGCCACGATTTTCCAGAATTCTTTTGAAAGGACCGGGTTATTTCTCGAGTTTCCCTGAAAACGATAAACTTTTCCCCGGTTCAGGACGATCAATCCGTCTTGTCGCCTCCCCCCGTCCATCGTGAGTGAATCGTACATCAATCCCGGTGTTTTCTCCGTTTCCCGGGAAACGGAGAAATCCGCCGGATTCGTCGAGAAACAGGCCGCCGGATCAAGCGCATCGAAACAGGCGAAAAAGTACGCGCGCTCCTCTTCATCCAATTGGAAAGACACCTTCCGCAGAGTCTTGACCGGCGAGGTATCCGGCCGGACATACCGGTTTTGCGGGCGATAGGGGGAGAGGTACTCCCCATGTCCGTCTTCCCGGAGGGTGATCCGGTAAGCAATGTTCTTGTATTCAACAGAACTCGACGGAATCAAAACCCCTCGGAGCGACTCGGTCGTCCCCATCGTTGTTTCCGAAAAAGCGGAGACCGACAGGAGACAAATACAGGCGGCCGAGAAAAGAACGATCATTCTTCCTGAAATACGGGACATGGCACCCTCACCTTTCCTCTCTACGGATCGAATCACCGATACTGTTCGATGGAAATCAACCCGCTCAACTTCTGCAGTTCCGCTTCCGTCAAACGCAGAACATGCGGCTCTTTCTTCTCGGAAAGCTCCGGATTCCAGTCAAAAGCGAATTCCTGAATGACCGGTTCCCCGCCCCAACGCTGCGGAAGCGGCCGATAGACAATCCCCCGCATCTGAAATGCGTCGGGGGTCAACACCTCAAACACCGCCACTCCGGAGGCATCGGTGAAGACCTCCTGGTGCGCCGTAGCAAGCGGACGGGAATTGTTCCCCATTCCCCGATCGATTCGGAGAGCGATATTGGGAATGGGTTTCCCCGAAGGCCCCTGAACCTGAATATAGACACTCTGGACAACCCGCGGAGTGATCTGACAGGTTCCAAAATCGCAGAGACCGCCTGGAGGCACCGGTGTCCCCTCGAGTTTTCCGACTTCCTGCCCCAAGTAACTCTTGGGATCCTTCAGAGACAAGCGCAAGTTCCCAAATGCTCCGGCAGGAAAGGGAAATCGGAATTCCTGGGTCCCGGAAGTGGTGACCTGGAACGAAAGAGAGAATAAGCCGGCATTCTTCAATCCATCCCGGAGCGTATCCATTTTCCCCGGCACAAATGCGGGTTGTCCAGCGGCATTCAAAGGCAGAAGAGTCGGCCGGGACGGATCCGAGGGAAGCCGAATGGGGATCGGACCGACATTGAGCGTTCCCACCAGTTGAGTCAGTCGGGGATCCGTTCCTTCGATCGTGAATCGGCCGGTCGCTTCCCGGATCAAATAGAGTTTTTTGAGCTGCGGTTCTTCCCCTGGCGCCGGGAAAAAAATCTCGGCACTGAAAACGGCCTGCAAGAAATTGCGATGGAAAACAGCCAGACAGGTGTTCCGGGAAATCCCCCGTTGGCGGGGCACGACGGTCTTCAGATGGAAATTCCCCTGCTCATCCGGACGAATCACCTCGAACTGTTTTTCCCGTCGGTAATTGATCACTTTTCGCATCACCGCATCGGCCAGTTTGTTCCGGATGGGGGCGCCATATTCGAGCCACCGGGATTTTACATCCTTCCAGAATGCACCGTACCGGGAGGAGTCCCCACTCATCTCACAAAACACCACCAGCGAATTGGAAACCGGCTCATCGGTCAGATAGTTCAGGACCTGAAAACTCAAATCGGCCATTTCCTGGGGGGCCGGAGTGGGAACCCCCACCGGAACCGGCTGAGAGGCGCCAGGAACGGGCGCTTGAGGAGGCTGGGGCGGATTCGGCGGCGCCGGGGTGGGGGTGGGGGCTGGCTGGGTGACCGGCTTGACGCGGAAAACCAGTTCCTGCGCGTTGCCGGGATCCAGATCAATCTGGGCCGGAGAGACTTCATAACGCATGGGCGAGGTGTTGAAATTGCAGGTGACGCACTTCCCCTTCAAAGCCAGGGGCTTGTCCTTGTTGAGATACTCACTTTCAATCTGAAAAGTCTTTCCGTCCTCGGTCAACAACCGAACCGTAAGATCGGCGCTCCAGGGTTTTCCCTCCGGACCGAGGATCCGAATCGTTCTCGGGGGAGCCGCGGCGATCGCGAGATCCTTTTCGGCGGTATTATCCGTCGTCAGGATCGGAAACCAGTCCGCCCCCCGGGGATTCTCCAACCAGAAAATGAACGGGATCGAAGCGGGGAGAAATTCCGCAATTCCCTGCCGCGGGTCCCCGTTTCGAGGCGGGTAATAGGTGAAATGGCCCTGGGCATCGGTCCAGACAGTCGCCCCGGGCGCAATACTGTTATCCATCATTCGGATCGGAGTCATGACGCCACTCATCTCTTCGCGCAGACGGACATACGGAACCGGTTTTCCCGAAGGATCGCGCAGGGTCCCCCGAACCGCGTGTTCGCAGGCCGGACTTCCCTTGCGCACCAGCGCAATCCGGAGTTCCATGTCCGGAGAGGCGTCACCCATCGGGCTGAAACCCCCTTCTCCAATCCCGTAGTCGGGGTGCTGAAACAAGGTGTCGTATTGAACCGGTCCATTACAGAGCACCACCGGCTGCATGGAACGAAACGGGGCCTGAAACGAAAGCGGACCGATCAACAAGGTGTCGGTGCCGACTTTCGCCTCCACCAGATACGACACATCCGGAATGGGCTGGCCGGTCGCATCCCGCACACTCTCGAGCGTCCGATTGCCCAGCTTTGAATCCGTCGGGGAATTGAACAGAAGATCGGTGGGAAACCGGAAGGATCGGTCGTCCGACTCCATCCCCAATCGGACAACATCGCGGATGACTTCTTGACGCGCCGGCGAGGAAGAAACGGACGGCAAGGTCCCGATCAGAACCACCGGCCCCATCAACTGGCGCAGTTCCTCACAGGTCTGTTCGCTGCCGATCACTACCAGATGTCGAAAGTCTCCCTCCTTTGCGTCCGGGTACGGGATCCGTATCTGGTCGCCCTTGAGTGAGACCCGGACCGAGACCTTTCGGCTTTCCTCCGGCGTGTATGCCCCCTCCCGATAAAGGCGGACCTGAAGATCGGCCCCCTCGGCTTTCTCCACCAACGCCCGTCGTACGAAGTCCCTCAGATTGTGACGACCCGGAAAGGGAATACCGTCGGCCCTCCCCCATGAGGTTCCCCACCCCCCGCAGAACAACAGAATTCCGACCAGGAAGGCGATCCCAGCCCCCCTCCGACTCCCCCAACGATCCGCCAGCCGAGTCATCCGATATCCTTTCTACCGATAGCATTCAAACAACAGATAAATAATACAAACCCCTTGCTGTTTTCAATAAGAAAGGGACAGGGAAGAAGAGGGAAAAAGAAACGAGAGAAATA
>DAOPYU010000476.1:0-3445 GCA_035353095.1 Candidatus Sumerlaeota bacterium
AAACAGGTCCGCCCCCACGGATGGGTTGCGGCTTCGCTGCGCCAGGTCCTTCGTGTATTTCGGGGTTGAAATTTCGATTGCGGTTCCCTGCGTCAGGACGGCATTCGGGTTCTATGAAGCGGGTTTCAATCTGTTCCCTTCTTTTTCTTCCTTTCCGTTCTTTTTCATTTTTCCGGGAACTTTTTTCGCTCTTCCGCGTTGAACTCTTGGAAGGCGGGGGTAGAATGGGGATGGAAGCGACTCCTCCACTTGAACTCAGGGATCGGACCGGGCTTTGGACATCGGCGATTGCTTCGACCAGAACTATGCGAGCCTTTATCGTTTCGCCTGGCGGATGCTGGGGTGCAGCGACCGGGCGCAGGACGCCGCGCAGGAGGCCTTTCTGCGGCTGGCACGGCGGGGATGCGACGGGTGGGACGCGCTGGATCTGCGCCGGTGGCTCTTTGTGGTGGTCCGCAACCTGTGCCTGACCGAGCTGCGCGCGCGGCTGCGCCACCCGGAAATGCCACTCGACGACGTGGAGGCCTGGCAAGCCGGGACGGGCGATCCAGCGCAGAGCGCCCTGGAAAACGAACGCGCGGACCAGGTCCGGAACGCCATCTCCCAATTGCCTCCCCTTTTGCGGGAAACCCTGATTCTGCGCGAGTACGAAGGGCTTTCCTATGCCGATATCGCGGCGATCACCGACACCGAACCGGGCACGGTGAAAAGCCGCCTGGCGCGCGCCCGCGAGGCGTTGCGCATCCAACTCACCCCCTTTTTTCGGGAGAATGCACCATGCGATGGACCCCTCCAGCATCGGAAGAACAGTGGCGAGAACTCCTCTCCGAACGGCTCGACGGCGAGCTCGATCCGGAAAGCGCCCAGGCCCTTGACGACTACCTGACGATCGCCCCCGAACGCGCCGGTCAACTGGCCGAACTGCGCCGGACGTCGAACCTGCTTCAGGAGTGGGAGGTCGTCGAAGTTCCCCACCCCGGGGCCGACTTTCTCGGGCGGCTCGAGGCGGAGGCTCGTCCCTCCTTCGAAACGGAGGTGGCCATTCTTCCCGTACCCATTCGGAAAGAGCCCTTCCCGTTCTCGCAGGTGTTGCGGTACGCGGCCATGTTCCTTGTCGGGGCGCTGCTGGGGGGCGTCTCCGTCAAGCAGTTGGAACGTCTTCATCCTTCGCAACCGGAAATCGCCTCGAATCGATCCGTCGAGCAGCCCGTTCCATCCGTTTCCCCCTCTCCCCTTTCGGAATCCTCGATCGCCGCCATTTCCCCCCGGCAGGCCGAGCAACTCTTTCGGGCTTCCGAACGGGAACTTCAGAAAAGGAACGAAAACGCGATCCTGGCCGCCACCGGTCTCAATCCGGAAGAGATCCGGGCGCGGCTTGAGGAATCGAGTTACGCGGGATCCGAACGCCTGCTGCGCAGGCTTCGGCAAGAATTGGAAGAAGAATCTCACAACAGGAGAACCGAATTATGAACAGCATGCAACGGATTAAAATCGCGGTAGGGGCCGTCTTGTTCTGCGGCCTGCTGACCCTGAGCGGGTGCTTCTTCGAGATCCTCTCCTGGAGCCCGGATGGCCGTTTCCTCGTCACCCCGGGTCCGAAAGCGGGGACCCTGCTCCGGTATGACACCCAGTCGGACAAGACCGAAGTGATGACCATCCAGCGTCTCGCCGAGGGGAAACGGGAACCCCTCCCCGCGGCGATCATGTCGTGCCACTATCTGCCGGACGGGAAGAACATCCTGCTGCTGACCGACAAGGGCGGCAAGGATGGCGGGGAATCGGAAGCGGAATCGCTCTACCTTTACGAGGGGAGTTCGGATCGGGCCACCCGGATTGATTCCGATGTCGCCCCCTATCTGGACGTCACGGCGGATGGGAAAAACGTCTATTATGTCGTGGCTCGGGAGAAGGAGGGGAAAAAGACCTGGCTGGTCCAGAATTACGAGGTGGGCAAAGGGGTGACAACGGCCTGTACGACCTCGGAGGAAATCGCATTTCCCCGAATCACCCCGGATGGGAAAAACCTTCTGTTCTCGACCGAAAAGGGATTCTCGCTCTACGATCAGGCCACGCAGACCTCCCGGTCCCTGATGGTTACCACGGGCAAGAAGTCGTTCTTCTGGCCCACCTGGATAGACAAGAAGACTCTCCTCTATGTCAAGACCGTGGAAGGCAACGACAAGGAGTTTGTGGGAACGCTTCAGATGCTCGATGTGGAAACCTCGAAGACTCAGACTCTCGCTCCCGATGCGCATGCCTTTTTCCCCCTGTCCCTCAGTCCGGACAAAAAAACGGTGGCCGTCACCCAGATGGTGCGGGATGCCAAAGGCGAGATTCACGACGACACCCCCTACTCGGCCCAGATTGCCCTGATCGATTTGGCCAGCGGAAAGGAAGTCCGACGGATCAAACGTCTTCCCGTTGTCTGTGCCCCGGCTTTCTCGCCCGATGGAAAACGGCTGGCATTCTGCGATACTCAGGATGCCGATAAGAGAACCGTTGTCCAGATTCTCGACCTGGAAAGCGGCAAGACCTCCGTTTTGTGGAACAGCAAGGCGGGCCTGTTGTTCGCCAAAGGGTATGAAAGCTTCTACGGGAATGACCCAAAAGGCGCGCTCGACTCCTGGAACGCGCTCCTCACGCAATACCCCACTTCCACCACGCTGTGCGAGATTGCCAGCGCCGGTCTTCTTCAGATCCGCCTGGATGAAAAGTCGCCCTATTACGATCTCGATGCGGCCCTCGAAGCGTTCGTTCAGGGAGGCAGTCGAACGCTCCCCGATTCTCTGCGCGATCTGTTCTGGCGCTCGGAAGACCGCCTGGCGGTGGACCCCAAGGACGACCTGATCCAGACCTACGGAACGTCCGAATCCCAGAAGACATTCGGTTTCCCGACCGATCAGGCGCGCGACCTGAGGGGCCTCTGGGCCCGCTGCGGTCAGAAACGCCTGTACGTCCGAGTGGATTATGAATCGGATCGGGATCTGGACGGCTTGAAGTTCCAGGACACCGCGCTGCTGTTCAACCGCGACGGGGAGACCGGGGGGATCACCCGGATCAGCCCGGGGGCCGAATGGGACCGGCCCGCCCAGTGCCAGGTACTCCTGCGCCACTGGCACGAGAGCGGGAAAGACAGTCAGTACGATGTCGAGATCCGCAACGAACGTGGCGAGGCCCGGTGCCGGTTTCTGGCCTCGGGCTATGCGCCCGCCGGTAATCCCCTGATTCAACTGGTCGGAACCACCCCGGGCAGTTCTCCCTCGGCGGTCTGGAGCATTTCTCTGGAAGCGCTGGGACTGGACAAAGGCGCGTCGAAGGTCAACGTGCAGGCCTGCACCTTCAAAGGGGGAATCGAGACCTACTGGAATCTTGAAAAACCCCGGATGGCTGTCCTGGAAGATCGTCCCGTCTGTGATGTGGCCGATGCGTTCGGAGCCGACAACAC
>DAOPYU010000477.1:0-3435 GCA_035353095.1 Candidatus Sumerlaeota bacterium
CAGGAGAATCGGCAGTTCCCGCAGCGACAGGGCGTCGAGGAGGAGGACCGCCTTGCCTGACCCTGTGTTTGTCCACTCTTTCAGGACGGCTGACGTTTTTTCAGCCTGTTCCGGAAAGGCTTCCCACAGTTCCCAGGCGGCTTCGGCCAGCAGGCGGTCCGGGACAATCGTCGCATCGTGCAGGTCAACAGGCGGGGTTTTCTGGCGGGCAGCCCCCAGCAGAGACGAAAAAATCTCCCGCCAGGCGGCGACCGGGGAAGGGGAGTGGAGGATGATGCTGGACCAGTCCGGGGTCATTGCACGTCTCCTTCCTGGTAGGCAATCTCCAGCGTCGCCCTGAAAGTGGACGGAATGCGCTGGAGGATGAGTTTGATCTGTTGAGCGGTCAGGCCGGAGAACTCGATGCGGGCCGTTTCGAGGGTTTGGCTTGAGGCAATTCCCCAGGATTCAAAACAGCCGGACAGATTGATTCCGGTTGCCGGTTCTTCGAGTTTCCGGTTCTGGATTCTCGGGACGGGTGAGGGAGAGCCAAACCCGCCGTTTCCTCCGGTAGAGTCCGGTTCCCGGACCGTTCCGGGGAACGAGTCATCGGGTGCGGGGATCTGAGGAGGAAAAACATCCCCGTCGTTCCCTGTCGGCTTGGGAAAAGTAATTTCAGGAGGAAGACTGGGCAGGGGCTTTCCGCTGGCCGGAGCATTTGGGACGGTCACGGCGCCTCCTCCCATGACACTCGGTAACCCCATCAGCACACTTCTGTTTTCCTGGGTATTCCCGAATGCCTTGCGCCGGATAAAATGCAGCGCGTCTTCATCGGAAGCGTCTTCCGGACGCCGCCCGATCCAAGTCCCTCTCACATTGAGCGCCACCTTCCCCTGGGCGGCCAGATCCATCAGATCCTCGAAAATCCGGGTTTCGCCCAAAAAAGGGATCGCTTCTTCGGTACTGGACGCGGGAGGTTCTGTCAGATCGTCCATCAGGGAACCAACGGTATCGGAGTCTTGAGCGCGTATCAGGACAAAGCGTTCGAAAGCGGTTTTGTCAAACAGAGCGGACCGGATTTTGGTTTCCACTGCGGAGGGGATTTCCCCCCCCTGCTCGGAGATTTTTTCCATATCGAATTGGCAGTTCTGGGGTTGCTGGAAGTCCCACTTGTGCAGAATGGCAAACCGGTTGAATCGGGATTTCAGGGAGTTCCGGAGGGGACGGTCGAAATCCTGAAGCAATTGACGGTAAGTCGAGTCGGTTCCCCAGGCCTCAGGAGAACACAGAAAACTGCACCGGGCTGCGAACAAGAGATCCGCGTCAGAATAGAGGCTCTGGGCGTCGGGGGCGGGAAGCAGGAAGCGGATGGTGTTTCGCCTCTTCTCCACATGCTTTGCCAGCCAGGGTCCCAGGGTCGAGTTCAATTCTCGCGCCTCAATCTGCTCGGGGATGACCAGCAACACCGGACCGTCCCACTTCCGGGGCAGGTCCAACTCTTCCACATCGCCCCACGGATCGGTTCGCCAGTTCGGTCCCAGAATGATGACGCGGGTCGCCGTCGAGACTTTGTCGGGACAGAAGAGGTGTTTCAGGGTTTTCCGGATGTGTTGAATGTCCTTACCTGGGTAAATCTTCAATCCGGCCGTTAAAACGCCCTCGGGCTGCCAGAGTTTCGGATTCTTGGCACTGGCCCGAACCTTGGAACGGGGATTTTCGTTGAGGTCAAATCGGAGCGGGGCATTGTACAGCGGATCACCGTGGATGTTGAAACTGTTTTCGATGAGCGACATCAATTCTGCTTGAAAGGCGTTGTCGTCGAGAGCCGATTCGCGGGTGATATCCAGATGCAACGTAGTCGGGGTGCCTCCCACCCCCTTCTGGGGCGACATGGAACGCATCCAGATCGCGCTCACCAGTTCGCGAGCATGGGGGCTTTCTATTTCGGAATCCCGCACGGCTTCCAGATTCTTCTGGGCAATCTGCAGAAGTTTTTCCTGCCCCGCCTCGCTGGCGATCGAATCCACCAGCGTTTGCACTTCGTCTGTTTCGCCATCCACAAAGAAATCGGACGGGGTGATGATCGGTGTCGAATCGCCACGGGTCTTGAATACCTGGGCCAGAATACGGATGAGGTCGCGTGTTTCTTGCGCCGCCGAGGAAAGAAGGATCTGGTCTTCGAGAAGAGAGAACAATTCCGGGCTGAAAGGCCAGCAGGTAAAAACTTCCTGTTGAATGCGTTCCCGCTCCGCTTCGGATTTATCGGTGTGCAACAGGCGGAACCGTTCACTGGCATAGGTCCCCGCCGATTGGACAATATCCGATTCCGGGATATTGCGCCGATTCTCGAACAGGCGATGCAACAGCAGTTTCTGCCGGTCCTGTTTGGCCGAGGGTCCGTGGAAATCTATTTTCCTGGGTTCGATGGGCCGCTTGATTTCTTGATACGCCTCATTGTTCGCGTCAAATACAGAGACGACCAGGATCAGATTCTGAGGCTGATCCTTTGCCAATTCCGAGAGAATCTGGATGAAATTGTTGGCCGTTGACTTTAAGGGAAGGCCGGTCTTGTGATTGGTCTCCGGCAAGCCACTGTACCACCGCTGAAATTCATCCAGAATGAGGCAGGTCGGCTGCTCCTGGAACATTTTCTCCAACAGAGTACGGGGTGGAAACGGCTGATTCATCATTTCAAACTGGCCGCGGTAGAATTCCCCCCGGGGGTGCCGGTCGAACAGAAGATCCCAAAGCAGTTCATACTCGTGGTTGTGTACCGGTTCGGAGATGGGCAGATAGCCTTTGAGGATTTCCAGATTTTTCAGGTCATCGGTGCCGAATATGTCCCCCCACTGTTTGAGCCAGGCTTCTACAACTTCAGGAGATTTGACCGCGTGGTGCATGACCGCCATAATGTGCGACTTACCCCGTCCGCGATCTCCCATGAGGACAATCGGACGACCTGTATTTGTGTTCTTGACGCTGATCGCCTTCAATGCGGTCAGGACATCCCCGGTCGGGTAGGTGATTGAGAGAATCTGATCGGGAGATTTCTGCGCGGCGCCTTGATTGTCGCTCGTACGCAGTTCAATTGCGGTTCCGGACATGTGTGTCCCGGAAAATTCGTCTCTCAACCTCAATCCGAGCATTCTGGGAATCTCCTGTATCTTGTGTCCATCCGATTTGGAACTCGGTCATATTTACACTTGGCGAGTGGGCATGGTGTGACTCCCGCATCTTACCCCGAGGTCCTTACCTGTCATATCATCTGCTTTTTCAGGGACAACAGAAATGTTGCCATGTTTACAGAAAAAAGACGGGGATGCGGAAGACACAATGGCCGCAATTAAACCGTTTTTACTATATCTGAAGGAGACTGATTGTCAAAGGCTTTTGCATGAAAGTTCTGAGATGGTACCGTTTTGTTTCATGCGTTGAGTAGTTATAAAAGACCGTACT
>DAOPYU010000478.1:0-3429 GCA_035353095.1 Candidatus Sumerlaeota bacterium
CCAGCCACGGCTTTCCTTTCAGGCGGGCGAGACGCCCGCCCTCCCGGAAATGCCCCCTTTCAGGGGGAGAAAGCGGTTCCCGGGAACGCCCATCTCCTGATGGGCGCAGTCAAATCCCTCACCCCAAAGGAGAGGGCGCCCAAACCGTTTTCGCGCCATAACACAAGAACAGAAGACTCGTTTCCGGTCCTCAACGGCGGTTTTCAGGTTGATACACGTTCTGGATCGGAATGAAAATCGCGCCACACGAACGGATCGGTCTCGTGTGGCGCGATGGTTTTTCGGTTTCGCATGGTCGCCGAACGGGGTTACTTGTCCTTCTTTTTCGGCGCGTCTTCAGCCTTGGCGCGTTGGATAGCCTCGGCTTCCTTGGCTTTCGTCTCGATGTAGGTGGTCAGGCGTTCCTGCCAGGTGGGCTTACTTCCGCTAGCCGTAGCAGTCGCCTTGCGTTTCTGGACCAGAACAATCGGTTTGCCCCCCACTCCCTGGGCGGCTTTCTGCCGCTGTTCGAACGCCAGGTGGACCTTGCGTTCGGCTTCCTCTTTCACCTTCTTGTTGACGAAGACCTGGAAAATGATCTGCCAGATGTTCGAGATGAACCAGTAGAGGCTCAGGCCCGCCGCGAAGTTGTAGAGCATGAAGGTGAACATGATCGGCATGATCGTGGCCATCTGCTTCTGCGTGGGGTCCTGGATGTTGTTGGACTGAAGCCGCTGGGCGAAAACCTGGCTGACCCCCATGAGAATCGGCAGAATATTCAGTTTGTTTCCCAGAAGAGGCAGACTGAAGGGAAGCGTGAAGAGGGCGTCGGGCGCCGTCAGGTCGGTCATCCAGAGGAACCCTTCGCCGCGCAGGTCGATCGCGCCGAGCAGCAGGCGGTAGAGGGCGAAGAAGAAGGGGATCTGGATCATCATCCAGACGCACCCCTTCATCATCCCCAGGGGGTTGACGCCGTGCTCGCGGTAGGTCTTCCAAGTCTCGGCGCTGCGTTTCTGGGGGTCGTCCTTGTACTTTTCGTTGATGGCGTCAATGAGGGGCTTGATGCGGGCCTGCTCGGCCATGACGCGCGCCTGGCTCTTCATGCCCATGTGGGTGAAGGGCTGGGTCATGAGGCGCATGGCGATGGTGACCAGAATGATCGAGACGCCGAAATTCCCCGTCAGGGCGTGGAACCAGTTCATGAGCCAGAGCATGAGGAGGGCGACGGGGCGGATCAGGTTCTGGCTGAGCCACCAGTCGGACTGGAACATGAGATTGCTCAGGTTGTAGCCCGGGTGGTGTTTGTCGATATCCACCAGGAGGGCCCGTTTCTTGGGCCCGACAAAGACCGTGTAGTGGAACGTCTGGCTTTCGCCCGCCGTCAGGCGGAAGGGGGCGCTGTAGATTTCGGCGCTGAGGGGCGACGCCGTGGTCTTCAGGACTTTCTCATCCAGAGGCACATGCGTTCCCTTGACCAGTCCCCGCACCCGCGGGGTGAGTTCCTGCGGCAGGATGGCCGCCATGTAGAACCGCGAGTCCAGTCCGGCCCACTTCCATCCCTGCTTGCCCCCGGCTTCCCATTCCTTCTCGACCCGCTGTTTGCGGGCCTTCTGCCAGTCGCTCAGTGCCTCGCTGTAAATCTTTTCCCCATCGTACACGGCGACCTTGAAGAGGCGGCTGTCGCCCGGGTCGGTGAGGTGGGCGGACCCCAGGCCCGGCCCCCACATGAGCCCCAGACCCGGCTGGAGGTTTTCGGTGAATGCCGCCGTCTGGGTCGCGACGTTTTCGACCTTCATCTCGACATTGGCCAGGTAACCGTTCACCGGGAAACGAAATGTTTTGACAAGGCGGATACCATCCACGGCCGGGGAGGTGAAGGTCAACACGACCGATTCGCTCGTGCCCGCGTCCCCGGCCACAGTCCGGGGACCGTCCACCTTGTACACCCGGCGGTTCAGGGCGTCCACGTACCGCCCGTTCTGGTTCAGCACCACCATGAAGGGGTAGTCCTGATCCTTCTCGATGTCCTTGTACTGCGGGATGATGTCAATGGGGCGAAAGTCGCGGATCTTCGGGATCTCCGCCTGATTCGCCTTGTGCGCCGCGTCAATATCCGCCTGAACCACCTTGGCGAACTCCGGGTCCACGATCTGCCACTGGGTGGGGTGCGCGCCTGCCGTGTCAAAGACGATATGGTACGTCTTCGTGTCCACGACGATCTCAGAACCTTTTTCCTGAGCCAGAGTTCCCGAGGAGAATTCCTGGCCCAGCGCCATCAGGGACTGGGTCAGGGAAGTGGCGCCCGAAGTGGTCTGAACGCCGTCGGGTGAAACACTGGCTGCGGGGTTCTGCTGGGCTTCGGCCAGCCGGGTCGCCTCCGTTTTGGCTTTTTCCGCCCTCTGCTTCTTCGCAAGGGAACTCTGATAGAAGAAGAGCAACGGCATGGAAACCAGAATAAAGAAGAGGAGGCGCTTGGAATTGTCATCCATTTTTGGGGGTCTCCCGTTTGTTTTGCGAGGGGGGCTGGCAACAGACCGTCGAGGTCGTTGTCGTGGCCACCGGGGTCATCATTTCTTCGTCGTCCGGATCCAAGGGGTCGTACCCCCCCGGGTGAAAGGGCTGGCATTTGGCCAGCCGCCGGATTGTCAACCAGCAGGCCGTCAGAAACGGTCGGCTGAGATAGGCCTGACGCGCGTACTCCGAACAGGTCGGGTGGAACCGGCACGCATTGCCCAGAAGCGGTGAGATCAGACGCTTGTACAGAAAGAGCAGCAGCAGGACCGGCGCGCAGAGCCAACGGTCAACGCCCGGTTTCCGGGGATTCAAGAAGGTGGGCTTTTCCGAGCGCATCCTGAAACAACCGACAGAACTCAGAGTGGGGCGCGACGGCCAGGCGTCGGTGAAAATTCACGACCAGATCGTAACCGGTCTTCAGCGACGGTCCCAGGTGCCGGAAACATTCCCGCCCCAACCGCCGTACCCGGTTGCGCTGAACGGAATTGCCCAACCCGCGCGTCGCGGTCAACCCGAGGCGCGTGGGCGCCGTCGAATCGGCGCGCTTCAGTACGAACACGTGAAACCCCGCATTGCGATACGGGGTTCCAGTTTCGTAAACTTGGCGGAATTCGCGGCGCTTGAGCAATCGGGCCGATTTCGGGAACACAAGAACCGGCCCGGAACGCTCCCCCGGGACCGGGGACTTCTCCCCGGCCTGCGGGGCCGTGCTCCGCTCTGTAAAGGGTTCCGTCTCAGACAACGATCAGGCGCTTGCGCCCCTTGGCGCGGCGGGCGCTCAGAACCCGGCGGCCACCCACGGTGGCCATACGGGAACGGAATCCATGCACATTGACACGTTTTCTTCTGCTCGGTTGAAATGTTCTTTTCATTTTTGTTCTACCTCCGACCTTTCTTCCGTAACACGGAAAGGCTTGGAACTTTACTGAATCCCCA
>DAOPYU010000479.1:0-3428 GCA_035353095.1 Candidatus Sumerlaeota bacterium
ACCCGGAGGGATCGGCCCGTTCGAGGATCGCCACCAGGCATTCCTCATCCATCCGGAGCGCATAGGGGAATCCGGGCAGTTCCAGCTTTTTCGGAAGCGTCTCGTCCACCATCCAATCTCTCTCATCCCGCGCCGGCAAGAAATCCGGCAGACAATCCATTGGGCGCCACCTCGGAAATCCATCTCCACTCAATGGATCAGTTTAGAGCAAACCGGGGGAAAAGGCAACCTTAACAAGCAGAACGGACGAAAACCTCTGGCTAACAGGATTGGCAGGATATGTTAACTTTTTCTGGCGCTTTCCCGGGTTCC
This sequence comes from Candidatus Sumerlaeota bacterium, assembly GCA_035353095.1. Classification (GTDB taxonomy): domain Bacteria; phylum Sumerlaeota; class Sumerlaeia; order UBA8349; family UBA8349; genus DAOPYU01. Next base: position 313 of record DAOPYU010000479.1, read on the forward strand.
GCCTCCGGAATGTTTCCTTGAGAAGCCCAAGGGGGCGTGGTAGGGTTTCTTCCCTGACTCGCGAACCGCAGAGTCCGCACATTCCCAGCCGGACCGGAGAGGTTCCCATGACCCGATCGCACCGACCCGTCCAGGTTCTCATCAAACCCGCGTCCGCCGACTGCAACCTTGCGTGCGAGTACTGTTTCTATTGCGAAAAGCGCGCCCTCTACCCCAACACCTCCACCCCCCGGATGGCGCCCGACGTCCAGGAAGAAATGATCAAGCAGATCCTGCGCTATGGAGGGGACTCCCCGGTCTTTGCCTACCAGGGCGGCGAACCGACCCTGATGGGACTGGATTATTTCAAGCGCTCGGTCGCGCTCCAGATGCGCCACGGGCAAGGGCAGAATGTGGCCAATTCGATTCAGACCAACGGCCTCCTGCTCGACGAGGCCTGGTGCGAGTTCCTGACCTCCTACCGCTTTCTGGTCGGCCTCAGCCTGGACGGGCCGGCGGATCTCCACGACCAATACCGGCGCGACCGCGGCGGTCACCCCTCTCACGCGCGCGTCGAACAGGCCACCCGCCTGATGCGAGAGTTCGAGACCGAGTTCAACATCCTGACGGTGGTGACCGCGCATTCCCTGCCGCGCGCCCGGGAACTCTACGCCTATTTCCGCGAACTGGGTTGTCAATGGCTGCAATTCATCCCGGCGGTTGAGTTCGACCCCGCCACGGGCCGACTGGCCGATTTTTCCCCCGACCCCATCGCGTATGGTCACTTTCTGTGCGATCTGTTCGACGCCTGGCGGCAGGACTTCCGGAACGGGCGACCCACCACCTCCGTGCGCCTGTTCGACACGCTGCTGGGTCTTTATTGTGGCGGTTCCAGCCCGGCCAATTGTTCTTTCCGCCAACAGTGCGGACATTATGTGGTCATCGAGCACAACGGCGACGTGTATGCCTGTGACTTCTTCGTCGAACCGCGCTGGAAACTGGGCAACCTGATGCGCCATTCCCTCCGCACCCTCGCGGAAAGCGCCCTGCAGCGAGAATTCGGACGCCAGAAAACCCGTCTGCCCGAATCCTGCGGGGGGTGCGAATGGCTCTTTCTGTGTCACGGTGGCTGTCCCAAGGACCGCCAGCGCTCGGGCGCTCCCGGGCAGATGGGGGTGGACTATTTCTGCGAGGCGCATAAGATGTTCTTTGCGTACTCGAAACCGGTCTTTGAAGATCTGAAACGTCAGGTTCGAGCCGAGCAACTCGCCCGCCTGGGCTTTTCCGCAGGACAAGGAGTCGTTTCCCCATGAGTCTGGCCATCTGCGTGTACTGCGCATCAAGCAACCGTGTTCCCAAGCATTACCTGAACGCTGCGCGGGAACTGGGCGAAGGGATCGCCCAACGGGGACACCGGCTCGTCTATGGCGGGGGCAAGGTGGGACTGATGGGCGAGGTGGCGCGGGCCGTTCAGGCCCAGGGCGGCCACGTGACCGGGGTCATCCCCGAAGCGTTGCGCGACCTCGAACTGGCCCTCGAAAGCGCCGACAAGATGATCGTGACGCGGGACATGTACGAGCGCAAGGCGACGATGGCGCGGCTGGCCGATGCGTTCATCGCCCTGCCGGGCGGGTTCGGAACCCTCGAGGAGATTTCCGAAATCATCGCCCACCGGCTGTTGAACTTCCACGCGAAACCGTGTGTGATCCTGAATCTGAACGGATTTTACAACGCCCTGCTGGCCCAGTTCGACCGGTTCGCCGCCGAAGGGTTCGCCGACGCGGCGCACCGGCATCTGTGCCACGAGACGCGGACCGTCCCCGAAACCCTGGACTTGCTCGAACGGCTGCATGTGAAAACGTCCTGACAAGGGGACCGTCTTTTGTTTTTCCCCTCGTTTTTCCGTGCGGCGCGCTAAGGTTTCTGACAGAGGTTGCCGAAAAGAGCAGGAGAAAACCGGTAATGGACGGTTTCTCCTGTTTTCAACCTCCGACACTAGTTCTTTTTTGAAAGGTTTCTTCCATGCGCGTAGCCGTCATCATGGCCGGAGGATCGGGTGAGCGGTTCTGGCCCCTGAGCCGCCACGACCGCCCCAAACAACTGCTGCCGCTCGCAGGCGACACCAGCATGTTGCGCGACACGGTCGAGCGTACCGCCCGGATCGTGGGGATCGAGAACGTCTATATCGTCGCCGGGGCCGCTCTAATCCCCGCCATCCAACGCGACCTGGCCGGACGGGTCTCCGAGGAGAACCTGATCGCCGAACCGGAGGGAAAAAACACGGCGCCCTGCCTGGCTCTGGCCGCCGCCCGCATCGCCCCCCACCACGGTCCCGAGACCCTGATGGGGGTGTTTACCGCCGACCACCTGATCCGGAATCTGGAAGTCTTTGAATCCAACGTGAATCTCGCCTTCGATTGCGCTGCTCAACAGAACGCGCTGGTCACGATCGGCATCCGGCCCACCCACGCCAACACCGGCTTCGGGTACCTGGAACTGGGTCCAGAGGTTTTCTCGAACGAGCGGGGCGGGGTCCGGCAGGTCGTTCGTTTTCACGAAAAACCCGACGAGGCCACGGCCCGGGCCTATGTCGAAGCGGGCCGCTTTCTGTGGAACAGCGGCATGTTCTTCTGGCGCATCGAAACCCTGATGCAAGCCTTCCGCGAGCATTGTCCCGAACTGGCCGAGGGCGCCGAACGGATCATGAAGGCCTGCGGAACCCCAGACCGGAAACGGACCGTCCTGGAGGTTTTCGACTCCTGGCCCGCCATTTCCATTGATTACGCCGTGATGGAGAAAGCCACGGGCGTCTGCGCCGTCACCAGCGAGTTCGACTGGGACGACGTGGGTACCTGGAGCGCCCTGGCGCGTATCCACCCGCTTGATGCCACCGGAAACCAGCTGACCGGCGAGGTCGCCACGCTCGATACGCGGAACTGCATCGTCTTTAACCGTCCCCTTTCGGAAGGCGGACCCGCGGAGTCGAAGTTCCTGGTGGCCACGCTGGGGGTCGAGGACCTGATCGTCGTCCACGCGGGCGACGCCCTCCTGGTCTGCCACCGCAACCGAGAACAAGACCTGAAGAAACTCCTCAAAACCCTGCGCGAACAGGGCCGCGAGGGGTATTTGTAGGAATT
>DAOPYU010000480.1:0-3425 GCA_035353095.1 Candidatus Sumerlaeota bacterium
ATGAAGAAACCGGTTTCTCTTCTTTCTTTTCGCTACGGCATTTCTATAATAAAAGCGGCTTGAAGTTCACGTTTTCGGCCGGGACGCGATCGCCGGGTTCGGGTCCTCTGTCAACTGTCCCGCAATCTGCGATGCGTTTCCGCCACACTTACAGAAAGGATGACCCTATGACGACCCCGCAGCAAACACTCCCTCCGCGATTTCGGAATCGGATTTTTCTGATCCTCTCGATCCTGGGCCTGTTTTTGAACCAGGCGCAGGCGGCCGACTGGCCCTGGTTCCAGGGACCGGATTCGAACTCGACTTCGCCCGAAACCGGGCTGGCGCGTACTTGGCCCTCGACGGGACCGCGTGTCCTCTGGACGGTTCCCGTTGAGGAAGGTTATGCCAGCGCGGCCATTCGTGACGGACAGGTTTACCTCCTCGACCGCATCGGCACCACCACCGACACCCTGCGCGTTTTCGATCTGGAAAACGGTCGCGAACTCTGGTCCTTCTCCTACGAAGCCAAGTGCGAGAAAAAATACCCCTTCTACGGTTCCCGCAGTACCCCTGCGGTGACTGAAGACTCCGTCTATATCACGGGGGCGATGGGGGACATCCACGCGATCGACCGCAAAACTCACCAGCCGATCTGGAAGCGGCACATTCTGAAAGATTTCGAGGGCGCCACTTTCCCGAACTGGGCCGTCTCGACTTCTCCCGCTGTCTATCAGGATAAAATTCTGGTCTCTCTTCAGAATCATCCGACGGGTGTGGTGGCGCTCGACCGCAAGACGGGCAAGACGGTCTGGCAAACCCCCGCCGACTCGCTTAAAGGTCTTGTTGCCGGGATCTATCATTCCCCCCGCGTTCTCACGCTCGACGGGGTGGATCAGATTGTCATGTGGACCGTGGAATCATCCGACACCGTCAACCAGATCATGCACGGCCACATCGTGAGTTTTTCCGCCGCGGATGGCCACCTGCTCTGGTCCGTTCAGCACGACACCGGCTTTCTGGCCTCTCCCGTCGCCGTCGGGGCCAATCGGGTCCTTCTGACGGGCGATTACACCGCCGGTACGGTCCTGATCGAAGTCAAGCGGGCGGCGGCCGGTTCCGCGTCCGAGTTTGAGACAAAGATCGTTTTCGACACGCAGGACTTCGGGAGCCAGCTCCACATGCCGATCCTTTACAAGGATCATTTTTATCTGACCAGCAATGGCAACAAACACCACGACGGTCTGGTGTGTGTGGGGGTGGACGGCAAGATGCGCTGGCAGACTTCGAACACCCGTGAACTGCCCGGTTTCGTCCCCAACCTCCCGAATTTTGATCGTGGAAATCTCATTCTGGCCGGCGGCTTGTTGTATGTCCTGGACAGTATCAAGGGCGACCTGCGTCTTTTGGAGCCGAGTCCGGAGGGGTACAGAGAATTGGGCTGCGCTCCGAAAATTCTCGACGGAAAAGAAATGTGGGCGCCGATGGCGTTGTCGAACGGAAAACTGGTGATTCGCGACAAGAGCCAGATGAAATGCCTGGATGTAAAGAAACCCTGATTTTGTTTGGAACTTTCTGCGTCCCGGCGGTCTTGCGACCGCCGGGACGTTTTTATTTCGGGGGTTTTTGCACGTCGCTGTTTTTCCGGCTTTCCTGTCTGCCGTCTGTAAAAAAAATCGCAGGACCCATTTTCTTTTCTTTCCTTTCATTTTTAATTTTCTATAATAACGATGGTCTGAGTCTAAATACTCAGACTGAGACCGCAGGGAAGGCTCGGGTTGTGACAGGCCCTCTTTCCGGACCGGTCAAACTTCTCTCCCGATTTCTCGGGAGACACCTTTGAAAGGACATTTCAATGAACACCGTGCAGTATCCGCAAGGCCGGCGCCTGGTGCGCCGCGCCACCCAGCTCGTTATTGCCTTCTGCCTGATCCTCAGCGCAGTTCAGGCGGGCGACTGGTCCTCGTTCCAGGGTCCCAAGTGCAATTCCGTCTCATCTGAAACCGGTCTGGCCCACAAGTGGCCCGCAACCGGCCCCCGCGTTCTCTGGACCGTTCCGGTCGGCGAAGGCTATGCCGGTCCGGCTATTCGCGACAACCAGGTTTTTCTCCTCGACCGTCAAGGAACCACCACCGACACCCTGCGCGTTCTCGACCTCAAAGACGGCCACGAACTGTGGTCCTATTCCTATAAAGCCGAATGCGAAAAGAAATACGCCTACTATGGCACCCGCAGTACCCCCACTGTGACCGAAGACACCGTTTATCTCATCGGGCCGATGGGCGATGTTCTGGCGATTGATCGCAAGACGCATCAGCCGATCTGGCAGCGCAACCTCATCAAGGAATTCGAGGGCTCTTCCTTCCCCGCGTACGGGGTCTCCACCTCACCGATCCTGTATAAGGACTGGGTGCTGGTGGCGCTCCAGAACCACAACTGCGGTCTGGCCGCGCTGGATCGCAAGACGGGCAAGACGGTGTGGGAGACGCCCGCCGATCCGCTTCACGAGTCGTTCAACGGGATGTACCAGACACCCCATGTTCTGACGCTCGACGGGGTGGACCAGATCATTCTGGCGGGTCTGACCACGGACAAGCAGGCCCAGAAGGGCGGGAAGGTGGTCAGCTACGACGCGAAAGACGGTCACCCACTCTGGATGGTCGAGCACGATACGGGCTTCATGGCGACCCCGATCGCGCTGGGTCCCAAGCGCGTGCTCCTGAGCGGCGACTACGGCGGTGGAACGATGCTGATCGAGGTCAAGAAACCGGCTCAGGGATCCAAGGGGGCTTTCACCACGAAAGTCATCTTCGATACGCCGGACTACGGCTCGATTTTCCACGTGCCGATTGTGTTTGACAACTATCTCTACCTGAACAGTACCGGCAAGGACCACCGCGACGGGTTCGTGTGCGCGGGGATGGACGGCAAGCTGCGCTGGCAGACCACGAACTCGCGCAAACTGCCCAACTATGTCCCGAATCTGCCCAGTTTCGATTCCGGCGCCTCGCTGCTGGCCGACGGTCTGCTCTTCATCATTGATGGCGAAAAGGGCAGCCTGCACCTCGTCGAGCCGAACCCGAAGAAGTATAAGGAACTGGCCCGGGTCGAGAAGATTCTCGAGGGGAAGGAAATGTGGGCGCCCATGGCGCTTTCGAACGGCAAACTGCTGATTCGCGACCAGAAGCAGATGAAATGCCTGGATGTCAAGAACCCCACGCAGGCGGTGGCTTCCGGGCAGAAGTAATCCCGGAAAACAGGAAGAACGGATGAACTGGCCGGGAGGGGGCTATGGGCCCCCTCCCGGCTTTTTTGATCCTGAAGACCCCAGTTGAGCGCCAACGGCGGTTCTCAGGGTGATTTGAGAGTTTGGCGATTCGGTATCGGGATGGGGGGGATCGGACCAGGAGAATCCAGAAGTCATGATCTTGAGAAAGAACCCCAGC
>DAOPYU010000481.1:0-3413 GCA_035353095.1 Candidatus Sumerlaeota bacterium
TCTTCTAGTTCATTCTTCTAGTAATTTCATCAAATTCGCGGGTTACACCCGAAACTCCGGAACGGGAGAGTATGGGGGGGATTCCTCTTTTTACTTGATCGCGGCTGGTATGTCCCGTAGTTTCGACGTGTGGCGACTCGGGTACTCGATCGTTCCAGAAACTCGGGTACGAAGAAGAATTTGGAAGCAGTCAAGGCTTGTCAGCAGAAGACGATGCGCGTGTTGTTGACCAAACTGTCCCTTTTAGCCCTTTCGTGCGGCCTGTCGTTTGTGCTGTACGTGTCTCTCTGGGCCGATGGGCGTTCGGACGCCTTTTACCAGCGGTTCACGACCCCTCCGCAGAAGTCGCTGGTCCTGGGGTCTTCGCGCGGGGCGCAAGGGATCGTTCCCGCCGTATTCAACGAATCGGGTCTGGCGTTCGACGGCCCCCTGTACAACCTGAGTTTCACCCTGTTCACTTCGCCGTATGGCCCCGTTTACCGGGATCTTGTGGAGCGAAAACTTTCCTGTGAGGCCACGGGCGGTCTGTTCCTTCTCGAAGTCAGCCCCTTGGCGCTTTCCGAACCTTACGACCGTCCGGAGGGCGATACGCCGCTTGAATTTCCGGAACAGGATGCCTGTGTCGGCAAGGTCCGGTTCCCCTGTGTCCGCCCGAATCTGGAGTATCTGACGCGGTGTTACGACGGTTCCTTCTACAAGCTCACCTGGAATCACTTCCGGGAGAAAAAGATGTTGCTGCACGACGACGGCTGGCTCGAGGTGACGGTGCCGATGGACCCCGCGGGTGTCAGCCGAAAAATCTCGTCCCTGATAAACACCTTCAGCCGGGACGTGTTTCCCCAAAGTCGCTTGTCCGAGGCCCGTTTCGAAGCGCTGAGCGAGACGATCCGGTTCCTGCTTCCCCGGGGACAGGTTTACCTGGTGCGCCTGCCGGTCAGCGGCGAATTGCGCCAGTTGGAGGACGCTTACGCACCCCAGTTCGACTCCCGCATGACCGAGATCGCGACCCGTTGCGGGGTCCGGTACCTCAACCTTTTCCCTGAGTCCGGCCGGTATGCCACCACGGACGGGACCCATCTGTGGAAAGAAAGCGCCCGTCAGGTCTCGCAGGAGATCCTGCGTCGGATCGAGTCGGATTCCTGAACGTCTCCCACGGTGTCATACTCAGTTGCAATCAAATGGATACCGCAAACAGCTTAACCACGAAAGGCACGAAATACTCGAAAGAAGAGGGGGTTTTCGTGCCTTCTTGTGTTCTTTCGTGGTTGAATAAAGCGGTTTCAACATGACCCTCATCACGAGGGGCTAGGTCAGCTTGAATGCAAATTCGTGTCACATCCAGAAATAATGGAACCCGTAGTTCAGTTCCGTCGCGGCGCCGGGTTCGAGGGTGACTTTCCAGAAGGCGCGTCCCACACCGTTGACACTCCGGAGGCCGGAGGGCCAGTTGTAGGACGACCAGAACGACGTGCCCGCCCCGGCGCCCATGAGCATCTGGTGGTCGAAGATGTCCCCCTTGTCCACCCGTCCGCCGTTCTGCGCCTCGTCCAGGTTGCCGATGACGTAGCGCGAAACTTCGAGTTCGACGGTCTCCTTGCGGTAGTTTTTCAGGCTGATCTTGCCTCCGACCGTGATGCGGGTGTAGTTGTTCCCGTTGACGTTCAGGGCATTGGGGACACGACCGGTTTCGAGGTCGGACTTGGTGGCGCGGATGTCGCCGGCGTTGGTGACCGGCAGGTCCACGGTCCCTCCCTGGGCGGTGTAGGTCATCAGGCTCTGGGCCTGGGGGAGGCCTTTACTCATGATGAGTGTGGGCGCGGTGGTCAGCGGGAACGAGCTGTTGTTTTCAAGCCGCAGTTTGTGGATGACCTGCGGGGTCATGCGGAACTTGTCCATTTCGCGCAACTGCTCCTGGTCTGCACGTGAAGCGATCTCCGACGGCGGGAGCCAGGGAATGTCGAGCGCGTACACGTCCTTGTATTTCAGGTCGAAACGGGCGACCGGGATCACCATCCGTTCCCCACTTTTGAGGGTGACATTCTCGATCGGGAAAATGAACAGGTCTTCCGTCTGATCCCCCGTTCCGACTTCCGGACCCAGGTTGAGGGCGCGGGTGGGACTCCCTTCTGGTTGGGGCATCTGGACCGGCATGGCCTGCTGCGTCATAATCGCGTTGGAAAGCCGCATCTGGGAGTCCCGGTTGAAATGCTGGGACAGTTGGACGAGGGTCTGTTGGAGCGAGATGGGGTCGGCGTTGTCTTTGAAGGCGAAAGTGGGGACGCCCACCACGAGGTTGACCCGGACGTTCTCGAGGTCGGTCAGTTCGTTGACGAGCGTGGCCTGAAGTTCCACATGTGCGTTGCCTTCCCCGTCAATCGTGACCTTGTAGTTGGGGATCCAGCGCAGGCCGAGTTGGAGGTAGATCAGGCCGACCTTGGCTGTTTTTGCGGGTTCCCCTTCCCATTGCATCTGCATGGAGAGGATGCTGCGGAATTCCTCCTCGGCCAGTCGGGGGTTGGGGGCCTGGGGGAACGTGACATCCTGAATGCGGGCGATGGGAAGGGCCTTGGTGCCTTCGGGCGTTTCGAGCAGGACGATGTCGCTCTTGACGGGGAGCGGCTCGGGGGCGTTGACGGGCCGGGCGGCCTGCAGTTCTTCGGACGAGCGGGTCAGCAGGCCGGCGATCTTGGCAGGATAGGATTTGGGGGGTTGTTGTTGGACGGTTGGGATTTCGGTGATAATCGCCTGGGCGCCCTTGTTGGCCTCGATCAGCGCGGTCAGGTTCAGGGCGGTCCGCTCGATCGAAACGAGGCGGTTGCGGGCCGACGTGGCCTTGAGTTTCGCTTTCGGATCGGCCGAATAGGGCCAGAAGGTCCCGAGGACGGGCTGGAGCTGGTAATCGAGCTGGACGTTGCCCTGTTCGTCGGTCGCCATTTCGCTCTCGTGCATCAGGAAGGCGTGGCCGTCCTTGAAGATGGTGGCTTCGCGGACGGGCATTTTCTCGACCGAGGCCAGTGGGATGGCCTTGGCCGCAGGACCGGCGGCTGAGGAAGCCGAATATCCGACGGCGCCTTTCTGGGCGTTGGCCGACAGGGTGAGGAGGGGGAATACACCCACCAACAGAACGACGACCTGCTTCACAGAACGATTTCTGAAAAACATGACGCTTCTCCTTTCGGATCGTGAGACGGCTCCTGAGAGTTTCTGGGGCAATCCGGTCCGTTCCGCGGGCCGGTGACCGCAATGCGATATGGTCGTTATTTATAGCAGAGAGGCGTTGGGCTGTCCGTAATATATTCCGGGATTTTCCGTTCGTGGGATGAAGCGAGGACTGGGGAATGGGGTACATCTGAGGTGCAGGGGGTGCATCCCCCGAATTCGTGAGAAGGTTCACTGAAATTTGAATAGTCTGG
>DAOPYU010000482.1:0-3412 GCA_035353095.1 Candidatus Sumerlaeota bacterium
ACTACTATCTCGCAGAATCTACGCAGACTGCGACGATTTTCAGCCACAAAAATGCACAGAAGGCACAGGAATTCCCAGTTTTGTGTTTTTTGTGCCTCATGTGGCTTACAACAAACGGACTCTGCGTCCCTGCGTCTCTGCGCGATGATTCTTTACATCCCCGTTCTCAGGGTTTTCGTGTATCTTCTGGGTATCAGACCTCTCATCTGGGCGGACACACAGGTCCGCCCCTACGGATTGGTTGCGGCTTCTCAGCGCCAGGCCTTCTCGTGTTCTTTCGTGGTTGAATAAAGCGGTTTCAGCGCGCCCCCCTTCGAGGGTTTGTGTCATCTTGAATGCAAATTCGTATTACTCCCCGTCGGCTTCCACTTCGACCGGCACTTGTTGCCGGGCCTGACGTTTGTCCTGCAGGGTGGTGTAAAGGACGAAGAAGACCAGGATGGAGGCCAGAATCAGGGACGAACCGATCGTGCCGAAATCGAGTCCGCCTTTTTCTGTGGATTTTGTCAGCAGATCGCCAAAAGTCGCTCCAAACGGGCGGGTCAGGACGAACGCGATCCAGAAAAGCAGGACCCGGTTCATGCGGGTCAGGAATGTCGCCAGGACGACCAATATAAGCAAGCCCCCGATAAGCGCGGCGCCCCCCAGGAATCCCAGCCCGGAGTCGTCGGCCAGGAAGTCGCCCAGGGCGGTCCCCAGGGTGTTGGAAAACAGGATGGCGACCCAGTAGAACAGTTCGGCCCGGGTGGTCTGGATGTGGCTGACAGAGAGGGTTTTCTCGGTCAGGCGCCAGGCGGTGAGGACCACCAGCAAACACGTAATCAGGATCAGCGACCCTTTGGCGTACCCCAGTTCCAGGGTCCGATCCATGAAGTCGGACATCGTGGTGCCCGCCGTGCTGGTGGTCAGAATCACGGTCCAGTACAGAAGAGGGTTGAATTTCTTTGAACGCAGCTGCGCGATCGCCGAAACCAGAAAGAAGCTGATCAGAATGGCGGAACTGAGGGCGTATCCGACGTTCAGGGTCATCGAGAGCAGATCCCCGGCCGTCTCGCCCAGGGTGGTGGCGCAGATCTTGATGATCCAGAAATAGAAGGTGACTTGCGCGACTTTATTCATAAAACCTCCTGCGATGTCTCCCGTTTCATGCAATTTTATCGTTGCGGCTGAGGGGGAGTGGCCAGGGTGAAGGAGTCCAGCACGTTCCCGTCCGGTTCCACCGCTTCGAGGTGGAACCCCGCTTCATCAATCGCAATTTTGCAGAAGTGCCGCTTGGGGATCGCGACCTTCAGATACGGCTTCGAGTCAGTTTCCGGGTGGACCTTGCACAGTACCGCCCCTCCACCGGCCGTGGTGATGTGCTGAACGCCGTCCACGTCGGCCCGGGCGTAACAGTGGTTGTGGGCGGAAAAGACCGCCGCCACGCCATACTCCGTGCAGATTGGCTGGATCTGTTTCTGGACGGAGGTGCAATTGCCGTGCTGGCCGGTGGACCAGCCGGGTTTGTGCAGGAGGATGATTTTCCACGCCTTGGAGGTGGCGGTCAGATCGCGCCGGAGCCATTCCATCTGGGAATCGCTGATCTCGCGCGGGTCGTAAACGTAATTGTCCTCGAACTGATCCAGCATGACCACGTGGACCGGGCCGTAGTCGAAGGAACCGTAGGAGTGATCGGACGCGCAGAAGGGGTAGGACCAGTATTTCCGGAACAAAACGCCGTCGCGTTCGTGGTTGCCCCGGACCGCCTGAAGGGGAATATTGGCCTGAAGCGCGAGCAGGTTTTTCCACTTCCGTCCGAAGAACTGGTTGGCCCACAATATTTCACTGTCTCCGTGGTCGATCAGGTCGCCCGAGTGGAGCAGGAAGGTCTGGTACTCTGGTTCTTTCTTCAGGACTTTCAGGATGCCGGCGCAGACGCGGTTGTGGCGCGAGACGCTGGCGCGCGTGTCGCCATAGACGAGGAATTTGACCGAGTTTGCGTTGTCCGCGGGCGCGGAACGGAACGAGCCACTCGTCTGCTGGTCTGCGGTCTTCAACTGGTAGAAATAGCGTTGGGCGGGCGCCAGGCCCGTGAGGGTGTATTGGTACTGGAAGTCATTGACATAGGTGGGGACGTTGACCGATTGCGATTTCGAGGAGGACTCCGCCTGCCAGCTCAATGTGCAGGAGGAGGGGGCATCGAGTTGCCAGAGGACGGTCATGGAGTCGGGCTGGCCCGGGTAAATCAGGTAGGGCCCTTTCTGGAGCCCTTTGACGGGAGGCGACATCTGCGCCTCGATCCGTTCCTGATGGGCGTGTTCCTTCACGAGGGAATTGGCGCATTTCCCGATACACCCCAGTGACACCAGCAGTACGACAATCCATACGATTCGTTTTGTGTTCTTCAATCTCAGTTCCTTTTTTGATCTGCTTGTGGGTTCCCCTTGTCCCGGTTCGGGCTTGGTGGGGTTTCCTGTCTGAATTGAGGTACAGATAGAATTACTCCCCGTTTACGGGAAATCCCAGTCTTTGTTCATTTTCCCAGGATCTTGGGGCTCTCCTTACAGGTGGGAGGGGTGCGGTTGAGGGGGGGCGGAAAGGGTAAAGGAGTCCAGAACCTTCCCGTCCGGCTCCACCGCCTCGAAGTGAAATCCCTGTGCATCAACCGCGACTTTGCAGAAGTGGTGTCGGGGGGATGCGGTCAGAACATAAGGCCGGGATTTGTTGTCCATTTGCGGTTTGCTGGACGGGGCGCCCCCTCCGCCGGCCGTGATGTGCTCGACTCCGTCCACCACGGCGCGGGCATAGTTGTGATTGTGTCCGCCGATGACGGCGGCGACTCCATAGCGGTCGCAGAGGGGCTGGAGTTGTTTCTGGACGCCCTGCTGGTTGCCATGCGGGCCTGCGCTCCACCCGGGCCAGTGCAGCAGGAGGAGTTTCCACGGTTTGCGGGTGGCCGCCAGATCCTGCCCGATCCATTCCAGTTGGGCTGCGCTGAGCAGCGATGTGTCCTTAGTCTGAGTCGGTCCTTCTTCATACTGATCCACGATCGTCAGGTGAACCGGGCCATAGTCGAATGATCCGTAGCATTTCGGGTTCTGGTCGTAGGGATAAGGCCAGTATTTCCGGAAGAGGACTCCGTCGTTCTCGTGATTGCCCCGTACGGCGTGGAACGGAACGGAGGCCAGGAGAATCCGGAGATTCTTCCAGCTGTGAGTGAAGAGTTGTTCCTGCCACTTGTTTTCGTCGGAGCCGTTTTCCACCAGGTCGCCCAGGTGTAGCACGAGGGAACGGTACTGGGGATCGGTCCGCATCAGTTGCAGCATGGCGCCACACTGCCGGTCGTGTTCCTCCACATGGGTGCGGGAGTCCCCATAAATCAGGAACTTGACCGACTGGGCGGTGGCGGGGGGAGCGGCGGTGAAGGTCCCCG
>DAOPYU010000483.1:0-3384 GCA_035353095.1 Candidatus Sumerlaeota bacterium
CCCCCGCCCCGCCCGCCGAGGCAGTCTGGCCGGAGGTGTCTTTGTCCCAGTAACAGGCCGTGACCGTCCCTCCCGAGACTCGACCGATCAAACCACCGATGTATGTCCCAAAGTCCGCCACTGCCCCGATCGAAAAGCAATTGGAGACGCTCCCCCCATTCAACTGCCCAATCAAACCACCCAAATAGGGAAGTGATGAATTAAATGTACCCTCAATTGTACCGAGAGCGAAACAGTCCGTAACAGTCCCACCGGCGTTAAGCCCCACGAATCCTCCCAGAGCCGGCAGGCTTGAGGAACCGTTAATTGTCCTTCCCTTCACAGAACTCGACGCAAAGCTATTCCGAATAGAACCATTGTTGGTTCCGGCTAATCCTCCTGCTACGATGTAGTATTGCCCCAACCCTTCAACAGGACCGGTAGAGAAAGAATTAACAATTTTACCTCCACTATTATTTGCTCCGATCAACCCACCAACTCCCTTGAACATAAGAGAACCCCACGTCATGTTCGTAACCTTAACGACGCCGGTGGCAACAGAATCAACAACATCTCCGGAATTCCATCCAATCAGTCCTCCGGCTGAGGTCGTATTCTCTCCGACTACTGCTTCTGACGTCGAACAGTTTCTGACAAAGCCTTTTTCATTTGAACCTAACAGCCCGCCTACCGGGCCAGTCTTCGCCGAGACCTTACTCGAACTGTGACAGTTGGAAATTATACCCTGTGTGTTGGCTCCCACAAGCGCCCCCGCGCCGGAACCTCCAGCCACCGTTCCTCCTGCAAGTGTCAAATCCAGAATTTCTCCTCCGGCGCCGACCGCCTCGAACAATCCGACGCACCTCGTATCGGGACGATTGATCGTCACCCCCAAGATTTTCTTTCCGTTTCCATCTAAAACACCCCGGAAAGAGACCGTATCGGGCGTAATGGGAGAAGAAATCCCGATGGGTTTAAACCCTTCCAAGGTGTCCGTCGTCGTTCCCGCGTCGTTCCAGGTGGCCGTGGCCGACGCGTCTATGTCGTTCATCAGGGTGTAGTACCCCGTCAGATCGCCCGTGGCGATGGCCTGGAGTTCTTCGAGGGTTCGAATCTCATAGTTGCGCAGGAAACGCGCCGTGACGGCCATGTTGCCAGTGATGACCAGTGAGGTGGAAACGGCCGTGCGGTCGGCCACGTTCCCCGTCCACCCGACAAACCGGCACCCCGCGTCCGGCGTGGCGGTCAGGGACACCACCGTCCCGTAGGTATAAGTCGTCTGATCGGGCGACTTCGTCACCGAGCCACCCGTAGCCTCGACCGACAGTTTGTACTCGTTGAATTCAAAACGCGCCGTCACGCTCTTCGCCCCGTCCATGAGGACCGTGGTGGAGGCGGTTGTGGGATCGGCCACCGGACCGGTCCACCCGACAAACCGGTACCCGGTGTCTGGCGTGGCGGTCAGGGACACCACCGTCCCGGAGGTGTACGTCGCCTGATCGGGCGATTTCGCCACGGAACCGTTCACGGCCTCGACCGACAGTTTGTACTCGTTGAACTCAAAACGCGCCGTCACGCTCTTGTGGGTATCCATGAGGACCGTGGTGGAGGCGGCTGTGGGATTGGCCACCGGCCCCCGCCATCCGGCGAAACGGTACCGTGCGGCCGGGGCGGCCGTGAGCGTAACGGTTGCACCGGCGGGATAGATCACATGGGTCCCAGGAAGCGAGATCGGGGTGCCCGAAGGATTCGGGGAGACGGCTCCGGGGCCGTCGTACGCAATGCTCAGGCGAAACGGAGGCGGCGTGGACACGAGATAAGGATAACTTTGCCCCTCGGTGATCCCCCAGACTGACGTGAAATCCCAGTCGTTGGCGCCCGACCCGCCCCCCGGCTGGAAAGTCGCCGGATATTTCATTTCAGTGGTCGTCTTGCCGAAGTCGGCTACGCTGCCGGGCGAGGCCGACTGCCCGGTGGTTTGCCGATCCCAGTAGCAGGCCGTGATTGTGCCGGTGTTGGCTCCCACCAGGCCCCCTTTGTTTGTGCCGGTAGCCGTGACGGCGCCCGTGGCGAAGCTGTTCGTGACCGTGCCACCGGTCGTTCCCACCAGCCCGCCGATCTTGTCCCGGCCGGTGACCGGGCCGGTGGCGAAACAGTTCAGGATCTGCGTGGCCGCGGACGTGTAGCTGTACCCGAGCAAGCCTCCCACCCCGTCGAGACCCGTCACGCACCCCGTGGCGTAACACCCGGAAACCGTTCCGCTGTTGCTCCCGAGCACCCCGCCCGCATAGGTTCCGGTGGCCTTGACGTTTCCCGTCGCAAAACAGTTCTCAAGCGTACTGCCGGAATTCGCCCCCACGACCCCGCCCACCTCGCCAACTCCCGTGACCGGACCGCAGGTCATGCCGTTGGTCACCCGGCCTCCGAGGTTATTTCCACCGACCAGCCCCCCGACATACAACCCCGTCCCCACCACCGTGACATTCGAGGAACAGTTGATGAGCCAGCCGCTGTTGACTCCGGTCAGCGCCCCGACCCGAGCCGCGCCCGTGACAGTCCCCTCGGTCAGCGTCAGGTTCTGAATCTCGCCACCCGTCCCCACGCAGCCGAACAGTCCCGTGTACCCTGCGGCGGGACGATTGATCGTCAGACCGATGATTTTCTTGCCGTTCCCATTAAAAAGCCCCCGGAACGAGGTCGTGTCGGGACTGGACCCGGTCCCGATGGGGCGGAATCCCTCGAGCGTGTCCGTCGCCGTACCCGTGTCGTTCCAGTTGAGCGTGTCCGAGATGTCAAGATCGTTCATCAACTGGTAATACTTGCCGGCGGTCTGGTTGGCGGCCGCCTGTTCCCCCAGCCAGACCAGATGGCCGACCTCGGCGATCTGGTACGCCGTGTCGAAAGTCAGGCCGTCTCCGACCGTGGGGGCCACGGGCGTCTGGGCGTGGGTATGCGACAGGAAAATCCCGGTCCATCCGAACCAGACCGTCAGGACCAGAAGGCGCAAAACGCCCCCAGCCGGAATACGGACCGGAGAAAACGGACGAGGAGAAAGCGATTGCTCCGAAACCCGAGGAAAATGGGAGGTACGAACAGGGGACAGTCTCATTCTGGAACGACTCCTGATTGGAATTAGGCCAAACACAGGGAAGGAATCCCCCTCGACTCTGCCGGGGAGGTTCCCATAGGGTTTCCTCGATTTCCATCCGGAGAACTCAGGATGAAATCACTCTTTTTACAGCTGACAGTGGACATCAAGCATACAAAAAAGTCAATAATATTGACCGAGTGATCGCCCAGGAACTCCTCATTGTCGAACCGACATTCCTTCCTTATACTCGGGTTCTCACACAGACCGGAAGGTGGCTTTGAGGTGGCATGGGCGTCTCGCCCATGAAGAGGCTC
>DAOPYU010000484.1:0-3366 GCA_035353095.1 Candidatus Sumerlaeota bacterium
TGCAGGTCGCGGTTGTTGATGCCGAGGAGGCAGGGCTGGATCTCGGTCAGGGCGCGCCGCAGGTCCTCCTCCGAGTGGGTTTCGACCAGGACAGCCATGCCGAGCGACTGCGCCAGCCCGTGGAAATCGGCCAACTGGGTCGGCGTCAGAATGGACGTGATGAGCAGGACCGCGTCGGCGCCCATCGCGCGCGCTTCGTAGAACTGGTACTCGTCTATCATGAACTCCTTGCGCAACAGGGGCAGGTCCACGGCGTTGCGGACCTGGGCGAAGATTTCGCTCGACCCCTGGAAGAACGGCGCGTCGGTCAGGACGGAAATACAGGCCGCGCCCCCGGCCTCGTAGGCCCGGGCGATGGCCTCCGGATCGAAGTCGGGGCGGATGAGCCCTTTGGAGGGGGAGGCTTTTTTCACTTCGGCGATCAGTCGGACCTCGCCCGGCCTGACCAGCGCCCCCCGGAAGTCCCGGGCGGGCGGGCGGTCCAGCGCCCGGGCGCGCACTTCGTCCAGGGGGAGGGCGGCGCGGGCCCGAGCCACTTCGACTTCTTTCGCCTCGACGATACGTTGCAGAATGGGACCGAATTTCGAGGTGTCACGCATGATTTTCTCTACCGTCATTACTCACTCTCCGATTTTTCCGTCTGAAAGGTTCCGTCCGAAATTCCTTCTCCCAGGCGCAGAACCTGAAGGTCGCGCCGGTCAAGATCCAGTTTTCTGAGAAGCCAGGGGATCAGGTCCGAGCCGTATTGAATCAGGAAAGGCGCCAGCGGACCGAAGACCCGCTCCTGGGGTTGCCCGCCCGGGCACAACGCCTCCAGGACCCGCTCGCGCTGGTCGGCGCCCGTACTGGCCTCCCCCCGGAGCTCCTGCCGCACGCGGTCCTGCAACCGGTCGGCCGCCTGAAGCCAGGCGCGTTCGGTCTTCTCGAAAGCGGTTCCGACCGACGGGCGGTGAGCCAGTTCCCCCAACCGGGTCCGCAGACGGGCCAGAACCGCCTGCGCGTCGCCCGGCAGATCCGCCAGGACCCGATTCAGATCCTCCGGCAATTCGCTTCCGGCCAGTTTCGCCTCCACATCCCCCCACGCTTCCCGTTCGAGCAGATCGAGCGGGATCTGCCGTTTCCCCAGAATCCGCTCGATGCGGGGTTCGAGGAGCAGGACACGGGGACGCGGAAGGACGGCGCATGCGGGAACGGCGTAGAAATCGTGGGTTGCGGCGTCGGCCAGTTGGTTCAGGTACCGGATTTCACCCGGTCCCGCCACCAGGGCCAGAGTCGGCAGGACCAGGTCCTGAACCACGGGCCGGGTGACCACGTTCGGCGAAAAATGCGTCGGGGTCTGATGCAACTCTTCCAGAAGGGCCTCCGCGCCGACGGAAACCGGCGCACCCGGGGCATGAATCAGAAACCGCTCCCCGTCCACGGTCACCTTGCAGCGGCGCCCGGCGCGGTGGAGGAAAAAGTTGACTTCATGGCCCAACCGGTGAATCGGGGACTTTCCCCCTCCGGATTTTTCGGCGAGACGCCGCGACAGTGCGCCGGGATGGCGGATTTCTCGCTCCATTACCGGGATCGCCCGTCTGCGGACCGGTTCCAGCCGGGGCGGAAACAGAACCAGTCCCATCGAACCGCACAGATGGGCCAGTCCCCGCAGAAAAAAATCTTCCAGAGTCCGCGACTCGCACGCCATCGAGCGCCAGCGGTGGATCTGGGACTTCTTGACCACCGACTCGCTCGAGTCGGTGTCGAGAAGCGCAAAGAACGACTCCAGAACTTCAGGCGCAACGGGGATGTCAAAGACCGACCGGCCCGACGGATCGAATCCCGGAGTCCCATAGGTCCAGCGTTTGC
The DNA here is from genome assembly GCA_035353095.1 of Candidatus Sumerlaeota bacterium. Classification (GTDB taxonomy): domain Bacteria; phylum Sumerlaeota; class Sumerlaeia; order UBA8349; family UBA8349; genus DAOPYU01. Next base: position 1,849 of record DAOPYU010000484.1, read on the forward strand.
AACGCCACTCGCGATTCAGATAGGTCGTATGGCGTACTTCCTCAAAATCGTGGTCGTCCGACGCGACCCAGAAGACCGGGACGACCGGCCGCTCCAGAAGATCGGCGAGTCGTTCGGCCCACCGCACGGCGGCCAGCGCCTTGTACAGGATGTAAAGCGGGGAGAGGAAAAGCCCCGCCTGCTGCCCGGCCACCACGACCCGGGTGGCCGGATCGCCCAGGGCCTCGATGTTCCGTTTGACCGCCGCGTGCTCGCCAGCCCCCCGATTGACCTCCCAGAGCGCCGCCCGTTCGGCGGGAGTCCAGGGCGCCACTGGTTGCGCGTCGCGAACCGCAGTCCTCCGGCGCCAGTCATTCGGGTCGGGGAAGAGGGGGAAGTGGAGAGCGTGGGGGAGCGTCGGGTCCATAGACCTTTCTGCATACCAGAAAGTGGGGGCAGGAGCAAGAACTTGATCCTGAGAACTTGCTCCTGAGATGTTGAGAGAGAACCGGAATTTACCCATTTCGGGGTTTTTTATGGTGTACATTTCTGCTTGCGAAACCGGGACGGGTTGACTAAGGTCAGGGCGGTTCTTCGGAACCCGCTTTCTTTTTTTCGGGGATATCTGGATTCAGAATGATGTTGGAGGCCGGGAGATCATGAACAGTCGGTATCGTCCTGTTTATATTATTCTGTTGATCGCAATTATTCTGGTCGGTCTGGTTGCCTATGGGACGTATTGGTTCCGGGAGCATGGAGGCGATCCGGCGGTTCGTCTGATGCGGGCGGTCTCGGGGCTCTCGGTCGAGCAGGCGCCCCCCGACAAGTTGAAAATCAATTACCCGCTCGAAGGGTCCCTGTTCCCGTCCGATATTGTGGCGCCTACCTTCCGGTGGTCCGACTACCTGCTCGACACGGACTGCTGGGGAATCGTGCTGGATTTCGAGGAGGGGGGCGAACCGATGCGGTTTCTGTCGGACGCGAAGGAATGGACCCCGAGCGAAGAGGACTGGGCGACGATCAAGAAGCGATCCCAGGAAAAACCGGTGCGCGTTTCGATTCTGGGGGTCCAGCGGACGGCCCCCAAACAGTTGCTTTCGGGCGCAAGTGTCTCGATCGGCACCTCGAAGGACGCGGTGGAAGCGCCGATTTTCTTCCGGGAAGTCCCCCTGCCGTTCATTGACGCCGTCAAGGACCCGTCGCGCATCCGGTGGCGTTTCGGGTCCGTCTCAAAGCGCGAAGAACCCCGCCTGCTCCTCAACGGCATCCCCTCCTGCGCGAACTGTCACTCGTTCAGCCGCGACGGCAAGATATTTGCCATGGATGTGGACTTTGCCAACGACAAAGGGTCGTATTTCATCTCCCCGGTGGAAAAGGAAATTGCAATCTCCCAGGAGAAGATCATGACCTGGAGCGACTACAAGCGCGAGGATAAGAAGAGTACCTTCGGCCTGCTGGCGCAGATTTCGCCCGACGGGCAGAATGTGCTCTGCATGGTGAAAGACCGTTCCGTTTTTCTGCCGACGCCGGGGATCGAGT
>DAOPYU010000485.1:0-3352 GCA_035353095.1 Candidatus Sumerlaeota bacterium
ATCAAGTTCAAACCGGCGCAGGGGGACTTCAAGGTTTACACCAGCGCGCCGCAATGATGTGGCTGAAAAGGGGCTCAGGAGACCACCCGGGCGGCTTCTTCGAGGGAGGTGACGCCCTGCTGGACCTGGCGCAGGGCTTCCTCGCGTAGGAATCGCATCCCCGCCTGATGGGCCCGTTTCCGGATGGCCAGCGTCTGGGTTTCGGCCTCGAGCAGGGCCCGCATGGGGTCGTTCATCTTCATGATCTCAAAAATGGCGCGGCGGCCGTGGTAACCGGTCGAACGACAGAAGTGGCACCCCTCGCCGGTCTTGAACTGGATCTGGTCGCGATATTTCAGAATCCCGAGTTGATACAACAGGGCGTCGGTGGGATTGTCGTCTTTTTTGCACTTCCGACAGATGAGGCGGATGAGGCGTTGCGCCAGGATCAGTTCCAGCACGGAGGTGTAGCGTTTGGGCGCGACGCCCAGTTCGGCCAGGCGCGAGACCGCCGAAGCGGTGTCGAGCGTGTGGAGGGTGGTGAAGACCAGGTGGCCGGTTCCGGCGGCTTCGGTGGCCATCTTGGCGGTCTCGGGGTCGCGGATTTCTCCCACGAGGACCACGTCCGGGTCCTGTCGGACGATCGAGCGCAGCCCTGTGGCGAAGGTGAAATCGCGTTCAACATTCACCTGCATCTGTTTGAGGCCGGGAACCTGGTACTCGACCGGGTCCTCGATGGTGACAATGTTGCGTTGGCCGTTGTTGATCTGGTTCAGGGCCACGTAGAGGGTGGTGGTCTTCCCCGATCCGGTCGGGCCGGTGACGAGGATCAGGCCGTGGGGTTTGCGGATGGCCTGTTCAAAGTAATGGAGGTTGTCGCCTTCGAAGCCGATTTCCACGGGCGGAACCAGAATCCGGCGCTTGTCGAGAAGGCGGATGAAGAGCAGTTCGCCCTGCTGCGTGGGAGCGCAGTTGATCCGGATGTCATACTCGATTCCCGAGATTTTGCGTTGCAGGCGGCCATCCTGCGGGGTGGTGTGGTTGGTGATGTCCAGACTGGCCATCACCTTGATCGAGGAGAGGATGGCCGGGGCGGCAATCGGGGGGATCACGAGCGGAGGGGTCAGCATGCCGTCCACGCGCATCTGGATGGACGCTTCCGTGTCGTTGCGTTCGAAGTGGATGTCCGAGGCGTTGCGTTGCCCGGCCATGGCGAAAAGGGAATCGAGGAAGCGGCCGATCAACTGGAGTTCGGCGTGGTTGCCGTTCTTCTGGGATTTGGCGCGCTTGGCCGCAGGGATCAGGTTTAATTGAACCAGTTGGTGGACGAGGCTGTTCAGGTAGTCCTCGAAGTTGAAGATCGGTTCGATGGCCACGCCGCAGTGCGGGCAGGCGTCAAAGCGCAGGGTACTCAGGTAGTTTTCGAGAATATCGGTGGGACGCCGGCAGATGGAGCAGAATTGGGTGCTCCGGGGGGCTTCCACGCGGCCGAATCGGAACCAGCGTTTCCAGAAGGGGAGTTGGGGCGGCGCGGACTTCAGGCCCGGCAGGGGCAGGGTGGCCTCCGGGTCGGGCAGCGAAGTGCGGATTCCTGGCGCGTCCACCAGACCGCCCCAGGTCGAAGTCGGTTTCTGCGCCGAACGCTGGTACCCCCATTGCGCCATCCAGAACTTGAGATACGCCAGAAGTCCCCAGTATTTGACCTGATTCGCGTAGTACACGGAAGAGGACGCGCCCCGAAAAACGTGAATCCGCATGAGGACGAGGGGAATGCCCCAGAAGATTCCGATCAGCCACAGAAGGGGAACCAGCAGGTCATCGTTGCTCTTGAACCAGCGGATAGCGTCATCCAGATATGACCCGAGGCTACTCAGGGAAAACAATCCCTTCATCGAGTTCACGAGGGATTTGCCGGTGGCGCCTTCCTCGATCGAGGGCAGTTCACCGTTTTTCCACTGTTTCTCGAAATCATCCACATCGGCCAGAAACGCCAGATTCTGCGCCCCGTCTTCTTTCAGTGTGATCAGGGCGGCGGTAATCTCGTTGGCCGCCGTACCCAGATAGGCCTTGGCCTGGACAAGCGCGAATGCAACCTGCGGGCGGCGTGTAAAGCCCTGCTGGGTGTGGTATTTATGGTGTTCAGCCAAGTTGATTGCCATGAACTGCAGATCGGACGCCTTGGTCTTCGAGGACGTGAGCGGGTTGCGGCGCATGTACTTGATGCGCTTGATGAGATTGCTTGCGGACAGATCGAGCAGTTCCCCCAGGCTCCCCGCCAGGTCGTCCCGGCTCCACTCCGGTCCACTCAGTGTGGCGATCTCTTCCGAACAGAGCATCTTGAACAGGACATCCAGGTTTTCTTCCATCTGGACGCAGTCCTTTTCCTGCTCGATGCCGGTGGCCAGATGTTTCTGCCACAGATACAGCCTCTGTTTGAGGGCATACTTGAAGAACGGGATCACCTGCGTGTCCGCTTCGGGTGGGTTGAGGGCCAGAAATTTCTGGCATTCCCCGAGCGCCTGGTCGAGTTCATTGGCATTCACCAGCCGCTGGATTTCCTGAAGCGGGGATACGGTGGACGCGCCGGTGGCGGAAGGGGGAGTCGGCACGTTGGAGACGGGCGGAACAGCCGGAGATGCCGGCGTTTGTCCGGACGAAACAGCGGAACTCCCCGTACCCGCAGCCGTGGCCGTGGAAAAAGGGGACAGAATGGACAAGGAAAGAACGAACCACAACGCAATCGCGAATCTATTGGAAACCACCGTAACTTTCTCTCTTCAGGCTTTCTGTGCGTTCCGCCGGTTTGCCTGTGGGGGGAGGCCCCCCTGCGGGCCGAATATCGGACGGGAATCATAGGCTACAATTCGTTTGGACCGCTCGAATTGTTTCCAGATTCTCGAATAACCCAGCCGATCGTAACTGTCCCATCTTCAGGACGCAATAACATTTTTTCTATCTTCAATGGTTTGTTTCGGGAATTTCCGTTCCCGGAATTTCTCCTGCCGTTTCGGGCAATTCACGGAGAAAACCCCGACTCTCCCGATTTCCCGGAGAGGGCGGAAAAATCCCGCGATTTTCCGTAAAATCCAGACGATCCGAGGGGGGACAGGCCGTTCGTTCGAAATGGAGAAACCGCCATTCTTTTTCCTTGCGATTTTGAGGATATTCCCCTACAGATGCAAAGGTTGTGGCGACATATTCTGAAGGTCAGGGAGGGAGATTATGTTGTTGAAAAAGATGGGGTGCGCGCTTGTCCTGGGCGCGCTGATGCTGTCCGCCGGTGTCCAGGGGGCGGATAAGAAGGATTACCCGGTCCAACCGGTGCCGTTCACCCAGGTGCAGTTCTCGGACGGCTTCTGGTCGCCGCGTCTTG
>DAOPYU010000486.1:0-3334 GCA_035353095.1 Candidatus Sumerlaeota bacterium
GAATTCGATTGGAAACGGTCTTCCACCATTTTCTGAATAATGGCAGCTTCCTTTTCCTCCAGAGTGCGGCTGAAAAAACCGGTCAGAAAAAAGGGGACAAGCACAATCATGAGGGAAGTAAAACCCACTCGGAAACGATATTTCTGGCGCACGGGGAATCTCCTTTTCTGATGCGGCGGACGAGATGGAAAAAGTTCACATGCCGTTATGACTATACGGAACTTTATCCGTATATCAAATGAAATCAGGAATTTTGCTTCTCTTGTCATTCAAAGTTTCTATTGTCCCTGATTTCAGGATTGTTCACTCTGGAAACCACCGTTGAGGACGAAAAACGAGTAAGCCTTTGGCCATTCTCGGTTCGGGGGGTTCCCGATTCCAAATTTCCCGTAGGAACGGGCTTCATACCGAGCTGCGTTCAAAATAATACAAATAACTCCAACAGACGGGATAACAGGATTCTCAGGACAGGTCTGTTTGTACTTCGGTATCCTGTAAATCCCGTGATCCTGTCCCTTTTTTTGGGTGGGGGAGTTGTTCCGGTACAACCGGAAACGGTCTTCCTGAATGCAAATTACTTCCAAACCCGACCCTGCGGATTGTTTCCTCAGATCGGGACCCTCTTCTCGCGGAAGCGACAGATGGCTGAATCTCACAAGAAGATACACATGGACAACACGCCGGAAAGCGAGATACTTTGGGATCTGGTTATTTCCCGAGTTTCGAGACCGGCCCTTCTCCTGTACCTGACCGGAGAAAGTCGCCGTTCTCAAAAGAAAGGCTCCGTCCCCGATGCTTTTCCTGTCCCGCATTTTCAACCGTCCGTACCCGCAACGCCCCTCCCAGGCGCCGTCCGGTCAACAACCGGGAAGGCGCCCAGACTCGCGCCCCTTTTCCCGCTTTCTTCCGACTGTCGGATTGATCGCCATTTTCCTCATCCCACCCCTTCCGTCCCCGGAAGCGAAACCGCCTCAAACCACCCCCCACCCGCTCGACTGGCCCGCCCTCTCCAGCACCCACCGACCCTGGACCTACTGGTGGTGGATGGGCAACGCCGTGGACGAACCGAACCTGACGCGCGCGATCGAACGGTTCTCCCAGGCCGGACTCGGCGGCGCGCATATCATCCCGATCTACGGCGCCCGGGGATGGGAGAACCGCTCCGTCGAATACCTCAGTCCCCCCTGGATGCAACGGATGCAGTTTGCCGTGACCGAAGCCGAGCGGCGCGGAATGGGCATGGATATAACGCTCGGGTCCGGCTGGTGTTTCGGCGGCCCGACGGTCAGCGACGGGGACGCCAACGCCCAACCGGTCCTGAAAAAGATCGAGGTCAAGGCCGAAGAGACGGTTTCCGGCCGCTTCGACCCCGCCTCGCTTCAGGCCCTGATGGCTTACCCGGCGCAGGGGCAGCCTTTCGATCTGAAAAAGAAAATCAATAAAGAGGGACAATTGAATTGGAAGGCGGAAGGCGGCCCCTGGACCCTCTATGCCCTGTCCCAGAAACCCTCGGGGCAGAAGGTAAAACGGGCCGCGCCGGGCGAGGCCGGGTGGATGCTCAACCCCTTCTACGGCGACGCGGCCAAACGCTATCTCGAACGCTTCACCCGGGCCTTCCGCGAGAACCCCGGTCCCCGACCCCGCGCCATCTACCAGGACTCCTACGAGTACAATTCGGCATGGTCGCCCGACCTGCTCGAACAGTTCGAGAAACGCCGCGGATACCGACTTCAGGACTACCTGCCTCCATTCTTCTCGGACACAGACAGCGACCTCGTCCGGCGCCTCAAAAGCGACTACCGCGAAACGCTCTCGGACCTGATGATCGAACGTTTCACCCCCGTCTGGACCGGTTGGGCGCGTAAACAGGGCTTCCTCTCCCGTTACGAAGCCCACGGCGCCCCAGCCAACCTCCTCGACCTCTACGCGTCCGCCGACATCCCCGAGACGGAAATGTTCGCCAAGGACCGCGACCCCCTCATGGCCAAATTCGCCTCCTCCGCCGCGCACGTGGCAGGGCGGCAACGGGTCGCCGCCGAAACCGGCACCTGGCTCAGCGAACACTTCACCGAAACGCTCGGCGCCCTCAAGGATCTCGTGGACGAACTCTTCCTCTCGGGCGTCAACCACGTGTTCTACCACGGCTGCTGCTACTCGCCCGACGAAGCGCTCTGGCCCGGATGGCTCTTCTACGCCTCGACCGAAATGAACCCGCGCAACCCCATCTGGCACGACGTCCCCGCCCTCAACGCCTACATCGCCCGGTGCCAGAGCCTCCTCCAGTCCGGCAAACCGGACAACGACCTCCTGCTCTACTGGCCCATCTACGATTTCTGGGACAAATACGATGGGCAAGTCCAGGGTTTTACCGTCCATGCCAACTGGTTCCGCAATACCCCCTTCGGCGACACCGCCCGGGAACTCTGGAAACGCGGCTATGCGTTCGATTACCTCTCGGACCGCCAACTGGCCGACGCGCGAGCGAACCGGAAGGGAATCCAGACACCGGGTGGGCAATACCGGGCCGTGGTGGTCCCTCCCTGCAAAAACATGCCGCTCGACACATTCGAACACCTGCTCGACCTAACAAAAGACGGCGCAACGGTCATCTTCCTGGGAGGACTTCCCTCTGATGTGCCCGGTCTCAATCGCTTTGAAGAGCGACGGAAAGAACTCAACCGGCTGATTGACCGGCGATTGGGTGAACGCGCGCGGGAAAAGAATGCCGCGGGCGAATTCCCGCTTGGTAAAGGCCGGGTGATCGTCGGTCCCCTCGAAACCGCGTTGCCGGAAACCGGAATCCCCCGAGAACCCCTCGTGGACCATCCCGGCGTGGGCGTGATCCGGCGCAAATGGGATGGCGGGCGCCACTACTTCATCGCCAACCGGGGTACGGAACCCCTCGACGGCTGGTTCGTACTGGCCTGTCAGGCGAAAGCCATTGCGATCATGGACCCACTGACCGGCCAGACCGGCATCGGCGCGTGTCGCCGGAACGACACCGGACAGACCGAGGTCTTCCTCCAGTTGCAACCCGGCGAATCCCTTTTCCTGCGCACCTTCGAGAAAGAAATCCCGCAACCTGAAACTCAAAACCCGACGTGGCCCTACCGCAAGACCACCGGCCAACCCGTGGAACTCACCGGCGCCTGGAAGATCGAATTCCTCGAAGGCGGTCCGGAGATCCCCAAGTCGTACGAAACCGCCCGACTCGCCTCGTGGACCCAGGCGCCCGATCGCGAGGCCGAGCGGTTCGCCGGAACGGCCCGTTACACCCTCACGTTCGACCGTCCCCGCGGCATGGATGCAACCGCCGCCTGGCTCGACCTGGGCC
>DAOPYU010000487.1:0-3326 GCA_035353095.1 Candidatus Sumerlaeota bacterium
GCCCGAAATCGGATTCCCCAAAGTGTCTGCGACACGTCCTTCAATAGAAACCCCATCCATTCGGAAATAGAGTTGGACATTTTCATGGAGGGGGGTCTTTATGAGATCGGCATAATAACAGCGACTGGGATCCCGTTCCGGCATAAAAGCCGCTCCGTCGGGTAATTCAGCCCAGACATAATACTTGCCCGGTCGAACTGCCTCGAACACGAAATGTCCCGCCTGATCGGTGATCGTCTCGATCTTCGCCTCCTGAATCATGCTGCCTTTTACATTCCCGACGCTATCCAGGGTGATTCTTATATTCGGTAATGCGGTGTCCTCTTGCCGTTCATAATCCGACAGTTTTGTTGCCGATGTTGGATTATCCGGATTCTGATAAAAAACCCGTCTCCCGACGACGGTTCCGGATATCGTGCCCGCTTGTCTCTGGGACAGTTTAATGTTGGCTCCCGTTTTCTTCTCTCCCGGTTTGACAGACAAAATATAATAGTCCCGGTTATCCACGTAATACTCCGCAGAAGGACCGGTTGTCTGGAGCAGGAAACCGATCCCCGATGGAAGACCGGTCATGGTATAACTCCCTTTCTCATCGGTACTGGCCACCCTATCCCCCAATGGTTTTCCTTCGCTCCAAGCTTGAATGGCAACATTCCCGACCGGTGCGCCGGTGGCCTTGAGCCGGACCGTCCCTGAAATGGAGCCCGGCTGATTCTCCCCTGGTTTTTCCTCCGGAGCGGCGGGAGCGGGGGAGGGCGATTCCACCGGCCCGGTTTCCGTCGGGTTTGCGTGACCTGCTGAATCGGAAGTCCTCGGCCCCGATCCGTCCCCCGGGTGAGCCTTTGACCCCGGGCCCGCCAGCCACCCCATCCACCCCACGATCAAGAGCGCCCCGATTCCCAATGCGACTGCGGTTTTCTTTCCCATGCCCCTCCGCTCCTTTTTTTCTGGCCGAATCGTAGTCCCGTGACTTGCCGAGTTCCGATGTTCCTCCTCGATACTTCTGTCCGGTCCGGAGACCGTTACTTTTTTAACTGATCCTTCCTGGCAAATCTACATGCCATCGCCCGGAAGCGCAACAAAGAACGTTATTTTCTTAACACAATGGCGAGTCCGGTCGTATCGTTTCCAACCCGCATCGGCTTCGCCAAAATCGCGCCGTTCCGCTTTTTTCCCTTCCCCTTTGGCGCGTTTCCCGATAAGTTCTTTCAGAAGAGGATCGCAGGTCGGAAGTATTCGTTCGGGAGTGTCCGCCGGAAACGGCTTTCAGGCACCCCCCGCCTCCGATCCCGTTTCCGAGTCCCGGCAACGAGCGCCCTTCACGGGACGGGGGGTCCGTCCCCGGGGGCCGTACCACACGGCCGTGGGGCAAGCCCCTGCCGGCACTCTCAACTTTCTTGAACGAAGGAGACTGTCCGATGAGAAGACGCAACTTCCTGGCCACGGCGACCGGTCTGGCCGCCGGTGTGGCCACTCCGCTCGCCGCGCTGGCGCAGCAGGAAAAATCCGAACGTCCGGGGGGCCGCGGCGGCGAACGGCGCGAGTGCTACGAGATCCAGACCTACACGTTCGCCACGCCGGAAAAACAGAAGGCCTTTGCCGAGTTCGCCGGCAAGGCGCTCGTTCCCGCCCTGACACGCGCGGGGGTGGCCACGGTCGGCCTGTTCGAGCCGATCACCGACGACACGGGCAAGAAACCCGACGAACCGATGCTGTTCCTCGTGCTGCGCCACGCGGGCCTGCGGGGGGTGACGGCCCTCCAGCGCAAACTGTCCGAGGACACCGCCCTGACCGAGGCGGGCAAGGGCATTCTGGACGCGCCGCAGAAGGACCCGGCCTTCAAGAGCCTCGACACCGCCCTCCTGGTGGCGTTCAAGGGCATGCCCGAACTCGTGGCCCCGGCGGACAAGAGCGACAAGCGCGTCTATGAGATCCGCATCTACCAGAGCCATTCGCTCGCCAAAGCGCAGAAGAAAATCGACATGTTCAACGACGGAGAGATCGCCATCTTCCAGAGCAAGGGGCCGAAACCGGTCTTCTACGGCGAGCGCGTCGCGGGCAGCCTGATGCCCTGCCTGACCTACATGATCTCGTCCGAGAGCATGGAGGCCCACAAGGCCGCCTGGGGGCAGTTTGGCGGTTCGCCCGAGTGGAAGAAGATGAACGGCGATCCGCAGTACGCCGACACGGTCTCGAACATCATCAAGTACTACCTGCGCGCCCTACCCGGCTCGCAGTTCTGAGGTCCCAATCCGAAAATTCCGGCGTGACTCTGTTCTGCCGAAAACGACCGTTCCTCAACAAAAAGCCCCCCTGAACCGGAATTCGGTTCAGGGGGTCGCTTGTTCGCGCCCTGCCGGGGCACCCAGAAAGAAAAGAAAGGGGAGAGTCCGATTGGACTCTCCCCGAGGGACTTCATTGGATCTGTTCAAACACAGGCGGCTCGCGCCTTACTCCACCGGGTTGACGATGAAGTTCGGGTGATCCTTCGGCAGGAAGACGATCTTGGCCGCGAGCGACGGATTCACATACGCCGCGCCCCACAGCTGCCCGGTCTTCGACGAGAGGATCTTCTTGATCGAGCCCGTGTGGTTCGGCGTGTAAACCGGCCCGTCTTCCGTCTGGGCGACATTGTAACCGGCGATGAAGACGCCGCTCACCACCCCGCCCTTGCCGGCCACGGTTCCGATGTTCGGAGCCAGCACCGTCATCAGCGGATAACCCGCCTGACCCGCCGTTCCGATCTGACCGCCGTACACGACCTTGCTGATGATCTTCGCCGACGCCTGGAGGGTCTTCAGCGTGTCGTTGGCCACGATCTGCGCGACGCGGATGTTGCCACCCAGCACCACGTTGGAGGCCTTCGGCGAGGTGAAGACACCCGTGTTCGTCACCTTGAAGAGACCCGCAGCCGCCGTGATCTTCGACTGGCCGGTCGTGGTCTCAATCATGTCCGGAACGATCGAGCCGCCCGTCACCGCGATGCTGCCGATGCTCAGGGCGTGGACCGTCGAACCCATCGGGAAGGGTTGCGCCGGCTGCTGACCCGAAGCGTCGTTCACCACACGCAGGACCGGCCCGATCCCACCGAGGCTCATCCGGTTTTCCTTAACACCGTTCACCTTGACCGTGAACTTCTTGGTCGCGGACTTGATGTAGGTAACCGGCTGGGCCACGTCGAGGTCGGCCAGGATCGTCCCGGTCAGGGCGATCGCCGCCTTGGCCGAGTTGCCCGTGGTGTAGATCGAGGTGGACGGATACTCGGGCACCGCACCGGTCGAGTTATTCGTCGCGTTGACCTTCACCGTACCGACCTGGTACGCGTG
>DAOPYU010000488.1:0-3316 GCA_035353095.1 Candidatus Sumerlaeota bacterium
CCGATCAGAACCGGCGCCACCTGTCGCATTCTCAAACCTCGCACCCACTTTCCAACACCTTTAAACCCCGTCACCAACCCCGGCTCTTTCTTCCACAGGGGGCCGGGATGCCTCGAAATCCGGAACACGGAACACAGGGTCGTAATACCCCCCAGCAGGATCAGGGTTCCCTGTGTGTTGTTCTGAAAGAGATAGAAAACCCAGGGACGCGCTCGAAACGGATCGTCCGAGGGACCTCCCCCCAGAAACAGATAGACCATCCCCCCCAGGGCCAGTGTTGCACACAGGGATGTGAGAACGATCTGGAAGATAAGCAATGCGGAACGCCAGGCTTTTGTGGGGGTCGGGATCGAGAGATCTTCTTCCATGGTCACCCTTTCCTCCGGTCAGGGGATATAATTGCCAGTTCGGCCTCTGTTGGTTTTATCTTCCTATAATTTTCGGGAGGAAAAAGGACCTATACCAACAGAGAACGATAGAATCGTGAACTTGGGACCCCGCCTTTGTCAAGCGAGTTTTCGGAAGTTTCCGGGATTTGAAAGTACCGGAATTCCGGGAACGATTTTTGTGGTTTCCGGAAAAGAAGGGACAGGAGCCGGAAGCCGCTTTCACGGCTGGGACGGCCGTGCCCCCTCCGGGTGAACCTTTTCCGGGTCCCTTTGTGACGTTGTGCCTTCGTGTGAGGCAAGGGCTCATATCGCCGGGACCGCCAATCTCCTGATTGGCGCGAAAATAGCCCGTTCCCCCCATGATGAACGAGGGAACAAACCACTCTCCTCCCCCTCTTCTTGTGCCCCGCAAAACACAGAACAGAATCACCGCGCCGATCAGGAGATCGGCGGTCCCGGGTCATCCGTCCCTCACATCGAGAAGGTCCCCCCGCGCCCTGCGGTCTGTTCCATCGTCTCCGCCCGAAAAATGCCCCCCGCCGCCTCGGCGATTGACCCTTGTCGCCCGGCGTGGTATGAAAGAGCGAAAAGTCGCGGGCTCCGCGCCACTCCGGGGAGCCGCGAGACACTCTATCGTCACAAGATGGAACCCTTATGAAACCGATCATTCTGGCAGGAAAAGCCGCTCTTTCCGACTTCCGCATTCAGGCGTTTCTCGACGAGGCGCACGAGGAAAATCTCCCCCTCGGCGGGGTCGAGGCGACGTTCACCTACTTTATCGAGACCGAAACCGGCGCGCTCGACGACGCGATCCGGGAGAAAACCCTGGCCCTGCTCGCCGCCGGGGGACCGCACACGGCCCAGCCCGGCGGCTTTTTCGTCACGCCGCGCAAGGGCACCATCTCGCCCTGGTCGTCGAAAGCCACCGACATCTTCCACAACTGCGGCCTTGAAACTATCCGCCGCGTCGAGCGCGGCATCTACTACCGCCTCTCCGGCCCGGACGGGACCATCATCCCGCTCAACCAGGCGCAACCGATCTTTCACATCCTCCACGACCGCATGACCGAGGGGGTGTACGCCGACGTGGACGACCTGTTCGAGCACCGGGCGCCCGCGTCCATGCGCGAGGTGGACATCCTCGGCGGCGGGCACGAAGCGCTCGAACGCGCCAACGTCGAGATCGGTCTGGCGCTCAGCGACGACGAGATTGACTACCTCTACACCGCCTACACGGCCATGCGGCGCAACCCGACCGACGTCGAACTCGTCATGTTCGGCCAAGTGAATTCCGAGCACTGCCGCCACAAGATTTTCAACGCCGACTGGATCGTGGATGGCGACAAGCAGGACCTGAGCCTCTTCTCGATGATCCGCAACACCCACAAGTTGCACCCCGAAGGCACCCTGAGCGCCTACGCCGACAACTCGGCCGTGCTCGAGGGGTCGCGCGACCGCTGGTTCATGGTCCAGCCCGACGCCGAAAAACGCTACGCCTATGTTGAAGACCAGATCGACATGATGATCAAGGTCGAGACGCACAACCACCCGACGGCCATTTCGCCCTACCCGGGCGCGGCGACCGGTGTGGGGGGCGAAATCCGCGACGAGGCGGCCACCGGCACCGGCGGCAAGACCAAGGCCGGCCTGTCGGCCTTCATGGTCTCGAACCTGCGGGTCCCCCATTTCCTCATGCCGTGGGAAGTCGAACACGCGGAGTTTCCCAGCCGCCTGGCCACCCCGCTCGAAATCATGCTCGAAGGCCCCATCGGCGGCGCGGCGTTCGGGAACGAATTCGGCCGTCCGCAGCTGTGTGGATTCTTCAAGACCTACGAAGAGCGCCACAACGGCCGGTATCGCGGGTACCACAAACCGATCATGGTGGCGGGCGGAATGGGTAACCTGCGCCGGTCCCATGTCGAGAAACACGACATCCCGGTCAACTCCTATATCATCCAGTTGGGCGGTCCGGCTCTGCGCATCGGTCTGGGCGGGGGCGCCGCCTCGTCCATGGACGCGGGCAACAACGCCGAGGACCTCGATTTCAACTCGGTCCAGCGCGGTAACGCGGAAATGCAGCGCCGCTGCCAGGAAGTCATTGACGCCTGCATCGCTCTCGACGACCGCAACCCGATCCTCTCGGTCCACGACATCGGCGCGGGCGGCCTCTCAAATGGCTGCCCGGAGCTGGTCTCCGAGATCGGGGGCAAGTTCTGGCTGCGCAAGGTCCACAACGAAGAGACCTCGATGAGCCCGATGGAAATCTGGTGCTGCGAGGCCCAGGAGCGCTACGTGCTGGGCGTCAAGGCGGAGCATCTCGACCTCTTCCTTGAACTGTGTGAGCGCGAGCGGTGCCCGGTCGCCGTCATCGGCGAGACCACGGGCGACCGCCACCTGACCCTCCACGACGAGCATTTCAACAACAACCCGATCGACATCGAACTTCAGGTCATCCTCGGCAAACCGCCGAAAATGCTCCGCGATGTCGAACGCCTGACCGAAGAACACGCGCCGCTCGACCTGGCCGAGGTCACGCTCGAAGAGGCGGTCGAGCGCGTTCTGCACCTGCCCGCCGTGGCCGACAAGACCTTCCTCATCACCATCACCGACCGCAGCATCACCGGCAACGTGGCGCGCGACCAGATGGTCGGCCCCTACCAGACCCCGATCTCGAACGTCGCGGTCACCACGCGCGGGTTCCAGTCGGTCGCGGGCGAGGCGATGGCGATGGGCGAACGCTCGAAGATCGCCGTGGTCAGCGCCCCGGCCTCGGGCCGCATGGCCGTGGGCGAGGCGCTCACGAACATCGCCGCGGCGAACATCGGCCCCATCGGCCAGGTGAAACTCTCGGCCAACTGGATGGCCGCCTGCGCCGAAAAGGGCGAGGACGCCAACCTCTTCGACACGGTTCAGGCCGTCGGCATGGA
>DAOPYU010000489.1:0-3308 GCA_035353095.1 Candidatus Sumerlaeota bacterium
AACGGATAACCGACTGGACGGGATAACAGGATTTACAGGATGAATGACACACAGTGACTTGAAAGTCCAACGATTCCCACTTGGCAGAAACAGACCGGCTCACAGTGGTATCCTGTCAAAAAGAAATCAACATCTGACCGAACGGCTCAAAGACAGGATTTACAACACATTCCTGAGTTGTGGAGTTCCATGTTCAATCCCTCCGTCCCCCCCCCTCCTTCCTCCTGTTCCGATACCCTCGCGAACTCTCCGGCTGAATCCGAACGCCGCTGGCTCGGGCTGACCCGGGAGACCTGGCTCTGGATTCTCATCCCCGTCGTCTCGTTCGCCTGGTTCTGGTACTGGCGCTCGATCCAGTGGTCCGGCGGCGACTCGGAACAGTGGGAGCGGGAGATCAACTTCGGCGTCTGGTGGCGCAAGCGCCAGATGTTCTCGTTCGCCTGCATGCAGATGATGTTCCAGATCACCCACCGCCTCTGGGGCTGGAACGCCCTGATGGCCATCAACGCGACTTCCTGTCTGGCCGGTTCCCTGACCCTGCTCACGGTCTGGCGCCTTTTCCGGGGACGGCCCCACGCCGCCTGGTCCTTTGCCCTGGTGGCCACGGCGGGCTTCACCACCCTCTTCTACGGCCACATCGAAACCTACGCGCAACCCGTCGCGGCGCTCTGTTTTCATCTTCTGGCCGTCGAACGCACCCTCGCCGGGAAATGGAAACCCTGGACGATGGTCCTGTCCTGGTGCCTGATCATGGCCTTCCATCTCTCAGCGATCTTCATCCTGCCCGCCATGCTCCCCCTCGCCCTGCTCGAAATCCATCGCCAGAAACTGGGCTGGTCGGAACTGCGCGAAGTGCTCAAGGCGGCGGTACCGGGCGCCCTGTTCTGGTTTGCGATCAATGGTTTTCTGGATTGGGGGTACGGAGAACTGGCCGGCCCCCATTTCATCTGCCCGCTCGATCAACTCCTCTCCGAACCGTGGGTCGTTTTCACGGACGAGCACCTTAAGGTGAAGTTCTGGTTCCTGGTCTGGGACGGAGGCGTGGCGGGGTTCCTGGCCTACGGGCTCTTTGCGCGCGAACTCTTCCCCGGACGACGCGACCGCTTCACCCTCTACCTGCTCGCCTACTTCCTCTGTTACATGGGGTTCTACGCCATCTGGAACCCCGAAATGGGCGAGCGCGACTTCGACCTGTTCAGTTTCCCGTGGGTGATTGCCGTCGTGGCCGTGGCGCGCCACGTCATGACCTGGCGCGGACGCGCCGTGTGGGTGGGCCTGATCCTCGGGTTCAACCTCTACCTGTGGGCCACCCGCCCCGTCGTGTCCGCCGAACGGGAACACCAGGGGAACGGCATCGTCCTGTTCGAAAACAAGGGCATCCCCGATGGGCGCCCCGTCATGCTCGACGAACGGATGTTCCTGCGCCCCCTCAACCCCTGCGTCCCGGAGGGGACCCACCTGGTGACGGCCTTTTTCAAGAGAGGTCGGGTGGATCGGGTCCTGAACATACGTCCCCATGACGTCTGGCTGGTCCGGGGAGAAAATGGGGACATCCAGATTCTCCGCCCGGAGTGGGACCGCCTCCGGGGCCCCGACCGGGAAAGCCCGGACCGCCTCCTCCCCGACTTGGGGAAAGATCCTTTTCCCTTCTTCCACCTGAGCGGTTTCTCCCGTTACCCGAAACCGAAAAATGGAATCCTGTGAAAGAAATTGACCCTCGAAAGGTGACAGGCGATGGCCGTAAAGCGGAACAGGAACCGAATCTTTCAGGTCGTCCCCATCCTCCTTCTCCTCCTCCTCACGTCAGTCGCCTCGGCGGCTGAACCCCGTCAGATGGATCTTTTCCGGGCGGGCGAAGGGGGGTACCACACCTACCGCATCCCGTCCCTGATCGAGACCCAACAGGGCGCGCTCCTCGCCTTCTGCGAGGGGCGTAAGGGCAGTTCTTCCGACGCCGGCGACATTGACCTGCTCCTGCGCCGCTCGAACGACGGAGGCGCGACCTGGTCGCCCGTCCAGACCGTCTGGGACGACGGCCCCAACACCTGCGGCAACCCCTGCCCGGTCGTGGATCGCGAGACCGGGACCGTCTGGCTCCTCCTGACCTGGAACGCGGGGCCTCAACGGGAGGATCAGATTCAACCGGGCTTCGGCGAGGACTCGCGCCGGGTCTTTGTCACCCGGTCTTCGGATGACGGCGCGACCTGGGACAAGCCGGTCGAGATCACCCGGGCCGTCAAACGCCCGGACTGGACCTGGTACGCCACCGGCCCCGGCAACGGCATCCAGCTGCGCGGCGGGCGGCTCGTCATCCCCTGCGACCACAAGGTCCGGGTGGAGGGAACCGAACGGGACCACTCGCACGTCCTCTACAGCGACGACCACGGAAAGAACTGGCAGGTCGGCGGAATCGCCTGGGAGAAGACCAACGAGAGCGCCGTCGCCGAACTGAAGGACGGCACACTGCTCCTGAACATGCGCAACAACCACGGCAAGTCCCGCCGCTCGGTCGCGAAGAGCGCCGACGGCGGACTGACCTGGTCCCCGGTCGCGTTCGACGACGCGCTGGTCGAGCCGGTCTGCGAGGCCAGCCTGGTCACCACCCGCCGCTGGAACGAGGCGGACGACGAACTGCTTTTCTCGAACCCCGCCGACACCCAACGTGTCCGGCTGACCGTCCGCCTCAGCCGAGACGGCGGCCGCACCTGGCCGATGTCGCGGTCGTTGCATGAAGGCCCCGCCGCCTACTCATCCCTCTGTCCCCTCGGAGGCGGCGAAGCCGGAATCCTCTACGAACGCGGCGACAAGACTCCGTATGAACGCATCACCTTCGCCCGGTTCGGTCTGGACTGGCTGGAGGAAGAGGGGAAGGAATAACCGAGCAAAAAAGGGGACGGGATAACGGGATTTACAGGATAAATGGAAAATCCAGAACCGCATCCTGTAAATCCGGTGATCCTGTCTGATTTCCAAGAGAGAATTTCAAGTAATTTTGGCCCTCTCAAATGATCTTCACTGGGCCCCGGAGGGGCCTTCCATGAATAGCCGTGGGTGACCGAAGGGAACCCACGGAAAAGAAATTATAAATTCCGTACCCTGAAGGGGTACCCCAACAAGGTAGAATCAATGATTGGGCAACCCCTTCGGGGTTGGGATATCGTGGGGATACATTCCGCAGGTTCCCTTCGGTCACCTGCGGCTATTGATAGGGAAATCCCTTCGGGATTCAAGTTGTTCGTTCGCTTTTTTGTTTATCCGCCCTTTTCGTGATTTTCGCGCTTTTCGTGGTCTATCCTATCCTCTTTCAG
>DAOPYU010000490.1:0-3296 GCA_035353095.1 Candidatus Sumerlaeota bacterium
CCACGTGATCCTTATTGATAGTCGAGCCGGTTTACACGATCTGGCAGCCATCTGCACGGTTGGGCTGGCAGGCAACGTGCTGCTTTTCGGATCAGACAGTCCACAGTCATGGCAAGGCTATCGCCTGCTTTTCCAACACTGGCAGCGCCATCCCGAGATCCTGAAATCCATTCGAGACCGGCTCAAGATGGTTCAGGCGCTGTTCCCGGAGACAGACCAAGCCGCACGATTCACCAGCTTCCTGCAGCATTCCTATGATGTCTTCGTTAACACTCTGTATGAAAGCACGCCGCCTGAACAGGAAGATCCGGATGCCTTCAATTTTGCAAAATCAGACGAAGCCGCCCCGCACTACCCGCTCCGCATTAACTGGGACAATCGTTTCCAAGAATTCTCGCCCCTTCTACTGGCTTCCGGGGCGATGACCGAGGACCAAATCCAGGCCACGTTCGGGGCCTTTCTCAAGGGCGCCAAGGGACTGGTCGGCCTGACGGGAGAACTCGCGTGACCACTCCGTTTCCCCCCGATTGCACACGCAGGGCGCTGAAGGCAATCGTGCCGGAAACCGACGAATCGGGCGTGGACCTGCGCGTAACGCCAGGCATGATGTACGTCCCACCCAGCCACTCGCGTGCTCTAGATCCCGACCACACGATCGTGCAAGGCATTCGAGGCGCTGGGAAAAGTTTCTGGTGGAAGGCGCTCTACTCCAAAGACCATCGCCGGTTCCTAACCGCCGGATTTCCTAGCACCCGAATCAACGCGTCGGTCGAAGTGTTCCGAGGGTTCGGGACAGCTCCGCTACCCGATGCCTATCCCGGAAAGGATGTGCTTGCGTCACTCGTCCAGACATTCAACCCGCGTCACATCTGGCAGTCGGTGGTTGGCGTCCATGTTGCCCTGCCGCCGCCCTTCCCCATCAATAGCCCTTCTTGGGAACAAAAGACGCTTTGGGTGCGGGATAATCCCGAACTATACGAGCGTCTGTTGGTGCAGCGGGATCAGGAACTAGCGAATAGCGGCAAAACCAGCCTGATTCTCTTTGATGGCCTTGACCGGCTGGCAGACCGTTGGCCGGAGATCCGGGTGCTGGCACGCCCCTTGTTCCAGCTTGCTCTGGATCTGCGCGCCACACGCGCCATTCGCCTGAAGCTCTTCGTGCGACCGGACATGCTGCAGGATGCAGAGATTCTACAGTTTCCCGATGCTTCCAAACTCCGGAGCGTCGAACTCACCTGGAAGCGGGTGGATCTCTATGCGTTGCTGTTCCAGCGGCTGGGCAACGCCCCTGAAGGGGCGCAGATCCGCCTGCATGGCGAGAAATGTTTCAGCTTACAATGGCAACAGGTGCTGGGAGGCCAGGAATGGCTTCTCCCTCAGAAAGTCAGAACTGACGAGGATCTGCAACGGAGGCTATTCCACGCTATCAGTGGGCCCACCATGACGGCGGATCCAAAGAGCATCAAACGCGGATTCCCCTATACTTGGCTCGTTAGCCACCTTATGGATCCGTTTGAGCAGGTCAGTCCACGTAGTTTTCTGGCGGCTCTGGAAACAGCCGCGACCAGTGATTATTCCGCCGATTGGGAATACGCCCTCAGCTACAGATCTATTCAGACGGGGGTTCAGAACGCTTCGAGAATTCGCGTCAACGAGCTGGTTAGCGAAGAATACCCCTGGATCAGCCATGTGATGGCCCCCTGCCGCGGGCAACTGACGGTACCGTGCTCGGAATCCGAGCTTTTAGAAGTCTGGGAAAAGCAACATATCATGGCCAAATTCGACCACGAATTCCTTGAAAACCCACAGGCGATGAAACTCCCCCCCCAGCATCTTCAGGAAGGTCTGACCGGACTCTTGAAGGATCTCGTCCTACTCGGGATCTTCGAACAGATGTCGAATTCGCGGGTGCAGATGCCCGATGTGTATCGCATCGCCTTCGGGATTGGCCGCCGCGGGGGGGTCAAGCCATTAAAATGAGGGTCATCCCGATAATCCTCATTTCTGGGGTGGACGACAGCAGAAGGCGGGGGACGGGTGTGAATGGGGGAGAACTGCCACCTCGAACTACTCCGTGCCTGCCGTATACCGGCGGGCTGGATGCTGTGAGTCGCTGATATAGACTGGACTTCGGCGCGGCTAGGGTAGCTCCCGAAAGCCGGTTCCCGCACCGGCCCGCCGCGCTGATCGTCTCGCGGGAGGCTCCTGGCGGGGATGTAGATGGACAAGGCGGATCCTGAACGCTTGAAAGAAATGCTGGAGAATCTTCCCAAACGCGAGGCTGAGACTGCGAAGGTATGTTGGGACGATTATCACGCGTGGGAATGGGATGATTTCCCTATAGGTGGCGTTCGAAATGCCGCGATGACCTATCACAAGGCCTTGCTCGCGAGAGAAAATTCAGGGAACAAGCAGATGACCCCTCACGAAATTGAGCATGCCTTTTCGGAGCTTTCGGTTTTAGCGTTGGAATTGTGCGACAAGTTGGCACGAGTCCAGGCAGATGCGGAATGCATACAGTTGATCGAGAATGCAACGCTTGTGATTAATGACTCCCTTCCCGGAACGCCCGGGTGTCCTCCCCCATCTTCATCCCGGGGTCCGACGCATGCTGATTTGTACGAGTGGTTTTTAATGCGCCGCGGGCACTACTGCGAGGATGGGTCCGCTGAAGAAGATGAGCCGTGGTGGGGCCATGACGGCATGATGCCAAACACGCTTGAAGACTTCGCTTACACGATGCACTTGCTTGCTAAACAGGCGAAAAATAAGAAACAGCCTCCAAACGGTCTGCGCAGAAATATCCAAAGCCGTCTTGAGCCTGACGAAAGGCTGCTGTTTTGCATTGGGCGCATGGTGATCTTCAAAGGCCGTCCTATGTCCCATACGCTTCTGATTGCTCGGAAAGTGTCTGAGTGGGCGACGGGCAACCCTGCCGGGCCGTACGCGCTCGATCGCCCGTACATGCGTATCAAACCCAAGTTGATAGCCTTAAGGCAGAAGGGGGGCACCCCGCCGCCATTCTGATTGCGGGGTGAGGGGGGTCACTCCCGCCGAAAAAAATACCGAAATGCCCGTCTTTAGTATTGAGAATGAGTGGCTTAGTTTTCTTCCATAAGCGCACAAGCGCGTCTATGGGAGATTACCTATGCCGAAGTTGAAAAGGCCTTCCCCGGACCCCTTACCGGTGGTTCATCCTTCCGTTCCCCGCTTTAGCCTTTCCGTTCCTGAAGCTGCCGAAGCAACGGGCCTAAGCAAGAGCACGCTCTACAACTGCATGAAGGCCGGAAACCTGA
>DAOPYU010000491.1:0-3294 GCA_035353095.1 Candidatus Sumerlaeota bacterium
GCGCGGAGACGCAGAGAACCGCATTCTTTTCTCCGGCTGGCACGGCTGCGCTGCGTCCGGTCATTTCGTCTCTCTCACCGGGGCTTTATTCGGTCCGATCCGCCTCATCTGTCTGATCTGTCTGATCTGTCGGATCGGCCTGCGCCGTTGCATTCACCGGAACCGCAGCCGGGGTCGGGGTCGGGCCCGCTTCCCCCTCGGCCTCCAGGTCCGCGGCCATTTTCTTGAGGGCGCGCAGGTCCATTTTGCCGCTGCCGAGCAGGGGCAGGGCTTCGACCACGTGGTAGGCGTTGGGGTTGGGGAGCCAGAGGTTCGGCAGACCGCTCTCGCGCAACAGACGGTGGACCTCGGCCGGGTCGCCCGCGTCCGCCGTCAGGAACACGACGAGCCGCTCGCCCTTCTTTTCGTCCGGCACGGACGTCACGGCGCAGACCTGTTCGGTCTGGCCGACGCATTCCTGGATCTTCTCCTCGACGGCGATGTGGGGCACCATTTCGCCGGCGATCTTGCTGAAACGCGACAGGCGGTCGGTGATGCGCACGAAGCCGTCGTGGTGGATCTCGGCGATGTCGCCGGTGATGTACCATCCGTTGTGGATCACCCGGGCGGTGCCTTCGGGGTTCTTCAGATAGCCTTTCATCACGTTGGGCCCCTTGACGAGGAGCAGGCCCTCTTTTTCGTACCCGAGGTCGCAGTCGAGGTTGTCCGGGTCCACGACGCGGACGGTGACGCCGGGCAGGGGGCGCCCGATGGTGCCGGGCTTGTTGGCCACCTGTTTCACGCCCCCCATTTCGACATCGGTCAGGTTCAGACCCGCGACGGGGGACAGTTCCGTGGTTCCGTACCCCTCGTAGGGTTCGACGCCGAACCGGCTTTCGAACGCCTGGGCCACGCGGCGTTTGAGTTTTTCGGCGCCGACGATGACCAGCCGCAGGGCGTGAAACTGTTCCGGCAGGACCTTGCGGGTGTAAAGCATGAGGAAGCTCGGCGTCGCCACCAGGATCGAGCAGCGGTACTTCTTCGCCAGCTCCCCGATGGCTGCGGCCTCGAGGGGGTTGGGGTGGTAGGCCACGCCGATCCCCACCAGAATCGGCAGGTAGAGCGTGATGGTCAGGCCCATCGAGTGGAAGAAGGGCAGAACGCCGCACAGGACATCTTCGCGGTTGAACTGGAGCATCTGCTGGACGGCCTGAACATTCGACAGGATGTTGTAATGGCTCAGCATCACGCCCTTCGGATCGCCCGTGCTGCCCGAGGAGAACAGGATCGTGGCCACTTCGTCCACTTCCACCTTGGGCTGGTCGCGTTCCTCGGCGGCGCTGCGGCGCACGAGGAACCGTACGGGACAGACCAGCGCCTTCAGGAACGCCCACGCCTTGCGGACCGGGGTGATGACCCGCAGCAGGTCCTCGATGTACAGGCACCCCTCCAGCCCTTCATATCCCACCCGTTCGAGGAAGCGTTTCGAGGTGATGATGGTGGACAGTTCGGCTTGGCGGATGGCCGCCTCGACCGCCGTGCGCGAACTGGTGTAGTTCAGGTTCACCGCCACTTTGCCCAGGAACCCGACGGCCAGGTTGGTCAGCGCTCCGGCCACCGAGTTGGGCAGGAGAATGCCCACGTTTTTCTGGCCGTTCACCCGAGGTTGCAACGCGTCGGCCAGAGCCAGAGAACCGGTGAGCGTGTGCCCGAAGGTCAGTTCGCGCCCCAGCGAGTCGGTCATGCAGAACCGCCGCCAGCTCGACCGCGCCATCGTGGCGAATTCTTCGGGCAGCGAGTGGTGGCGCGTGCGGTCGTACTCGCACAGTTCCGAGTAGAGTTCCATGACGCGGGTGCGCACTTCGAACGCCTTGGTGGTCGCGGGCATCGGTTTGCCGAACACCACCGACACGCGCCGGCGCAGCCGCATCACCCGGGTCGAGGTTCGTCCGTTGCTGTAGGAGAACGTCGAACCCCAGACCCCGTGGAGGCAGGTGGGGATGATCGGGTAGTCCGAATTGCGCACGATGCGTTCGAGTCCGCGTTTGAACTCCATCGTCGCGCCGGTGCGCGTCAGCGCGCCCTCGGCGAAGATGCACACCAGGTAACCGTCGTCCATGGCCTGGCGGGCGGTGCGCAGGGCCCGGGCGATTTCCTTGGGCGAGTCCTCCGGCGCCACGGGGATGGCCTGAATGAGGCGGAAGAGCCACTGGAACCAGGGGTGCTCGTAGAAATCGCGGGCCATGAGGAACCGCACGCGGCGCTGGTGGGTCGAACCGACGAGTGCCGCGTCAATGTAGGACATGTGGTTGCAGACGATCAACGCGGGACCGGTCATCGGCACGTTTTCCAGCCCGAAGGCCTCGACCTTGTAGAGGGTCCGCGTGAGGACCAGCACGAAGAAACGGATCAGGAAATCGGGCAGCAGCCAGACCACGTACCCCGTCAAACCCAGCATCACGGCGCCGAGCAGGAAGAACCGTACCGTGGGGGACACGCCCAGGACCTTGTCGAACAGGAGCAACAGAACCGACGCCAGCAACACGCCGCAAAACGACAGGAAGTTGGCCGTGGCGATGAGCTCGCCGCGGTCCTCCTCGGGCGCTTCCTCCTGAAGGAAAGCATAAAGCGGAACGATGAAGAACCCACCGCCGACCCCCATCAGGAAGAGTAACCCCACGGCGTACCACACCTCATGCACCGGCACGGCCAGCAACATCAGGGAGGCCGCAATAATCAGCGCGCCCACCGGGATGAACCCGATTTCCACCACCCGGCCCGAACCTACCCCCACCAGGTACGATCCCGCCCCGATTCCCACCGCCAGCATCAGATACAGATAGGAGGCCTTTTCCTTGTCCAGCTCGAGTACGACGCGCCCATACGACAGGATGTTGAACTGGACATACGCCCCCATGAACAGGAAGAACCCGATCGCGAGCACTGCCAGGAACAGGTACTGATGCGAGCGGTACTTGCGCAGGTTGCGCAGCACATCTTCCCAGAAACGCACATTGACCCGTTTCGCCACGGTTGCGCAGGGCGCCGTGGGCCGGATCAGGAGACACAGCACAAACGCCGCCACCGACACGCCCGCGCACAACGCCGCGCCCCGCCAGCACGACGCCGTCGAGGCATACGCCGCGCTTTCCGGTTCTCCGAAGCGCCCGTAGAGCCACGGGCCCAGGATGGAACCCAGAATGATGGCCATATTGGCGAACATTTCCATCAGACCGTTGGCCTGCGAAATCCGCTCGCGGGGGACGATTTCCGGCAGAATGCCCAGTTTGCACGGCGAGAAGAATGCGCTGTGCG
>DAOPYU010000492.1:0-3277 GCA_035353095.1 Candidatus Sumerlaeota bacterium
CTCCCTCCTCCGAGGCAGCAGTCAATGATCTCGCGGCCCAGGGGGAGAAGGTCCGGGGTCTTGAAGAGTTCCAACTGTTCGCGGAAGAACTCCATGAGCTGGGCGGCGCCCTGGTCGTAGGCTTCGACTCCGACCTCGGGTTGGGTTTCGACCTGCGTGATCCAGTGGCCCACCGAACTGCCTTCGACCTGGACCACGTTGAGCGTGTAGCCGAGCAGCGGACAGCGCGAGGCGACGATCTGGTCCTCGCGGAACCGGCTCGAGCCGCGACGCGCCAGGTACTCGCGACAGATCCACTGGGGCATGAACCCCGCGTACCATGCCCCGATGTGCTGGTTGGGAATCAGGGTGTAGAGGGTGTCGGGCGCCGTCAGGAGCTGCTGGAGCAGCAGGTTGGCAAAGTGGACCCGCTGGCCGGTGGCGAAGGGCCAGAAACTCCCCACGCCTTCGCTCGAGATCCCTTCTCCCTTCGACACGATGCTCGGGTTGTCGTGGCCGCGCGGCGAGGTGAGGCGCCAGAGCCAGGCGAGCGCGGGCGGCAGGATATGGAACAGGCCCAGGATGCCATACGTCGGTTTCTCGCGGGTACAGGGAGGGGTCCGAACGCCGAAGCTGCGGATGTCCACCGTCACGTCCCCCTCGACGATGCCGGGGACGATGTGACGCGGGATGATGACACGGGGATTGGGACACGGCACGCCCGGGGCGTCCTCGACGTGGTCCCAGATCAGCGCCCGCGCCTCGGGGACCGAATCAATGTTCAGGAACAGGAGCGGTTCGGAAGGCTGGACGGTCAGCTTCTCCAGCTGCGGGTCGCTGCCGTATTCGGAGATGTGGTTCACGCGCACGAACCACGCCTGTTCGGCGTCGCAGAGGTTGAGTTTGCGCTCGCGCCCTCGGATGGTGCGGTGGCACAGGCCCATGTCGTCGGTCACGGGGAGCAGTTCGCAGCCGCGCGGCAGGGTCAGGTAGCGTTTCTCGCCCGTCACCAGGTTTTGACCGAGCAACAGTCGCCCGTCGCTCTCGCGGTGGGGGTATTGGAGCATCTCGCTCTTGCCGCCGCCGCTGGCGCCTTCGTGCATGAAAACCACGTGGTTGTCGTAGGGGGTGATGACCTTGACGGTCGAGCAGTGGGCCGTGACCCACCCCTCGTACTCGCCCTGGTGCAGCAACATGCCATAAACGCCCTTTTTGGCGCTCGGGCCGGGGTAGAGGTTGTAACTGAACAGTTCATGCGCGCCCTGCCGGCGGTTGTGGACGACGACCTGTTTCCCCCCGAAATCGGTGTGACGAAAGACCGGCGCCACGTAAATGAAGGCGCGGGGAGAAAACCGGGTGGCGATCTTCTCCAGGGGCAGAATCCCCTGAATCATCGCCAGCCCCAGGGCGAAGAACCCCGCGTTGGCCGGACAGATGGCCAGGGCGGGGAACCCCTTGGGCTCGCGGCCCGCCGTGAAGGCGAAGACCGCCAGTTCCTGCTGTTTCATCCAGTCGAAGGTCCTCTGGCGCAGCCCGGCGAAATCCTGACCGAACCGGTCGCGGAAACGCTCCTGGTCGGTGGGCAGCTCGTCACCGATGAGCATGCACTCGGCGTCGCGCCGCCGCATGTAAGCCTCGGGGTAGTTGGCCACGATCCCGTTACGCGTCTGGCAGACCCGCGCTTCCACAATGCGTCCCCGGCCCGGTACGTCGTAGGCGACTTCCTGCCAGCCGTCTTTCCGGTCCCGGATGGCCAGTTCGATCAGTTCCCGGGTGGAACCGGCATAGATCACGCTGGGCGCGGCATGCAACAGTTCCTGCACCTCCGGGGGCAGAGTGGATAAAAAAGAGGGGACCACGACACCTGTCATTTGTCGCAACTCCTTTAAAAGAATCTGTAAAAATCTATCGCGCCGTCAGGCGATCACGCCTTCGCGCCGCTGTTGCGAACCGCGGACATCAGCGTCTGATAACCGTAGTGGGCGATCAGGTTGTCCAGCAGGATCATGGCCATGTAGCTCTCCGCCACCGGCCACACGCGCGCCACAATCGTCGGGTCGCGGCGCGTGATCGCGGCGAGTTGCTTGTTCTCCATCGTGTACTTGTCAATGGTCTGCTGGGGTTTGTCGATCGTCGGGGTCGGCTTGACAGCCAGGCGGGCGATGATGGGTTGCCCCGTCGCCAGACCCCCGGTGATGCCGCCGGCATTGTTCGAGAGGAACTCCACGTGACCGCCTTTAGCGCACAGGCCGTCGTTGCTCTGGATGCCGGTCATGTCCTTGACGGCGAAACCGGCGCCCACTTCCACGGCCTTGACGGCGCCGATGCCCAACATCCGGCCCAGCTCGGCGTCGAGTTTGGCGAAGACCGGCTCGCCCAGCCCGGCGGGCACGCCCAGCGCGACCACCTCGACCAGGCCGCCCGACGAGTCGCCCGTGTCGGTGATACGGTTGCAGGCGTCCACCATCGCATCGGCGGCGGCGAAATCGGGACAGTTGATGACGCCGTGGACGCCGTATTTGTCCCGGATCTCGTCCTGAGTGGCGTGGGACGCCTTGGCGCGGATCGCGTCAATCTCCTCCTCGATCTGGGCGAAGACGGCGGCCTTCTGGAGGAAGCGCATCTCTTCTGTGATCCGGCCTTTGACGTAAACTTCCTGATAGAAGGGGTCCAGGTCGCGCCGCATCTGTTTGTAACGCGCCACGGCCCCGAGGGCCTTCTCGAGGTCCAGTTCGGGGCAGCGCACCCCCGCCGCTTCCTTGACGTAGGCGAAAATCCGGATGCCGCATTTTTCCAGCACCTTCTTGGCCACATACCCGGCGGCCACGATCGGGGCCGTGTAGCGTCCGCTGAAAATGCCCGCGCCCACCGCGTCGTCGTCCACCCCGTATTTCACGAAGGACGCATACGAGGCGTGGCCGGGGCGCGGCGTGCGGTTGGTGTCCTGATACTGCTGAATATGGATGAGGTGGCGGTCGAGGTTCGGGATCAGGACCGTCAGCGGGGTGCCGTTGCTGTGGCCGCCGTTGTGGGCGCCGGGGACGGTGTCCGAGACGTTCAGGCCCGTATAGACGATCGGCAGATCGGGTTCCTTGCGCGGCGACGAGAGTTCATCCGCGCCGGGTTTACGCAGAAGCAGGTCCCCGTAGATCTCCTGGTCGGTGTAGGTCATTCCGGCCGGAACCCCCTGAATGATGGCCGCCAGCCCCTCCTGATAGGACCCTCCCGACACGGTCACCTGAAACTGCTTCCCGAAATGACATCCGAACATGACGCGATTTCCTTTCCGCCTGATTGT
>DAOPYU010000493.1:0-1959 GCA_035353095.1 Candidatus Sumerlaeota bacterium
CTGGTGCGCAATCTTCTGGAGCGGCGGCGCGAACTGGCGCTTCTGCAGGCGCTGGGATTCCGGTTCCGGTCGCTGCTGTGGCTGGCGTTGTCCGAGAATCTGTTCCTTCTGACCGTGGGGATGGGGATGGGGGCGTTGTGTGCCCTTCTGGCGATTGCGCCCGCCCTGCTGAGCCGGGCGGCGGTACCCGACTGGCTGGGGTTGGGGGGGACTCTGGCCGGGGTTTTTCTGTTCGGGGCTGTCTCCGCGCTTCTCAGCGCCACGCTGGCTCTGCGGGTTCCGGTTCAGGACGCCCTGCGGGAAGAATGACCCCCTGGCCCGATCCTGTTTTTGTTCAATCCGGACGAGATTGAACCGTCCGAACGCTCGTTTTTTCCCTTGCTTTGCCCTTCTCTCCCATTCAATATGAGACGAATTCAGGGGAATACTTCTGAATCCTTCAATCAGTCAGACTCATGAAAATGGTGGCCTCATGTCCATCGGCGAACGCATTCCTCCCTCCGGTCGGGAAACGGGTGTTCCTTCCCACCAGCAGCGTGTCATTGATACGTTACACCGGGTGACGACGTTCATGAACGAGGTCACGGACCTCAAGCGCCTCCTCACGCATATCATGGAAGAGTCGAAGCAGGCGATGGACTCGGAAGCCAGTTCGTGCATGCTTTACGACGATGCCACCGACGAACTTTATTTCGAGGTGGCGCTGGGGGAGAAGGGCGACGAGGTCAAGTCCATCCGGCTCAAACGTGGACAGGGGATCGGGGGGACCTGCCTGGCCGAGGCGCGTACGCTGGTTGTCAACGACGCCCAGAGTGATGACCGTCACGACCGGCGCGCCGACCAGAAGGCGACTTTTGTCACCCGCAACCTCGTGGCCACCCCCATGCGGTGTTACGGCAAGATCATCGGGGTGCTCGAAGTGCTCAACAAACGGGACAATGAATCCTTCAATGCCGATGACGTGAAGATCCTCGAGGTCATCGCCGATCAGGCGGGGATGGCGATCACCAACGCCCGCCTGGTGGAACTCAGCATCCAGCGCGAGCGATTGGCCGCCGTGGGGTTCGCCGTCAGCGGCATCGCGCACCACCTCAAGAACATCATCCTGGGCATCAAGGCGCCGTTGGGATTGATCCGGATGGGATACCAGGGACAGAACACGAAACTGGTGGCCGAGGCGCTGCCGATCATCGAGCGCGCCTCCTCGCGCATGGAACAGTCGGTGCGCGAGATGCTGGCCTACAGTAAAGACCGGAAACCGGAACTGCAGAAGGGCAATCTCAACGTATTTATCCATGACCTGGTTCAGGAGACCACGGATCGCGCGGCGGAAAGAGGGATTCTGCTCCTCACCGACCTCGATGAGCGCATCCAGGAGTCGGGGGTGGACAGTATTCGGCTCCACGACGCCGTCCTCAACCTGATCGGCAACGCCATCGAGGCACACCGCGAGGAGGGCGAGGGACGCTATATCAAGGTGCGGACCCGGCTCGGCCAGAACAAGACGGTTCACATCCTCGAGGTCGAGGACAATGGACCGGGGATTTCCCCGGATATTCTCAAGAATATTTTCGAGCCGTTTTTCAGCACCAAGGGGTCGAGGGGGACCGGCCTGGGGTTGGCGATCGCCCGCAAGGTGGCCGAAGAGAACGGCGGTTCCCTGACCGCCCGCAGCCAACTCGGGGCAGGCGCGACCTTTTCTTTCCGCCTGCCGATCATTGATCCCTCCCAAGTCCCCGTCTTCCGGGACACCGACGTGATCTACCTCTGAGCGGACCCCTCCAGGATTTGTCGAAGGGGGTGATGTTCTCATGGAGTGAGGGGAATGTCGTATTGCGTGGCGTCGCTCACCCGGACCGTCCCTTTATGGAGAGGTTCGACTTTTTCCCCATATTTCGAGGGAGCCGCAGTGACAAGGATCTCGTACTCACCCGGGAACAGACTCTCGAACCGATAGGT
>DAOPYU010000493.1:2059-3268 GCA_035353095.1 Candidatus Sumerlaeota bacterium
TTTCATATTGAAAGGAGTAGTCATCGAGTTTCGCCAGATAAAGATATCCATTTTCATGGACGCCGGTGATGATCTGGATGCCGATCCGTTCATTCCAAGCGGCTGGCGCAGGAACGCCCCGATTCAACCAGATGATCTCCATCGAACCGGAAGGGGCCAACGGTTTGAGCGGAAATACCAGCCGCCCGGTGTCCGTTTCCCGGTAGCGTTCAACATCTTCCAGTGAAACCCACAGTTTTTCGCGGTCCGACCGATAAAAGGCCAACCCGCCCCGGCTGAAGGTCGCGTTGAGGTCGAAATACCCCTCCGCATTCGTGTACCCCACCTGTTCGGCATCCAGATGTTGTTCATCGAAATAATACACTCGATAACTCTCTCCGAAACCGGAACTGCATCCAACCAGGACGTTCTCCAGCGGAGCGCGCGTCTGTTCGTCCACCACGTAACCTTGGAGGGGCACTCCTTTTTTCAGGGCAATCACCAGTTCCTTGTTGTCCACCCCCTCAACGAGGGCGCGCCGATACAGGTCCACCCTTTCTTCCTGGTAACCTTCCGCCGAAACCGTGACCTCGATGACGTAACCGTTCAGCGTGAATTCGCCCGTTTCGGAGACGATTCTCTTTTTGTATTGTTTGTTGGCTTCCAGACAGAACAGGTCGAACTGAGGGATCGGCTGGTCGGTTTCCTTGTCCACGACGCGCCCCTTGAAGTCGCCTTTCCCGACCAGGACGATCTCCCGTTCGGTCCCGATCCGGATGGGGCTGAGGGTCATCGAATAGCCCTCGGCGCTGACCATCACCCCGACGGGCGCATAAACGGTGGGAGGCTGGGTCGCCTCGGTATAGCATTGTTCCACTATTTCGGGTTCGTTCTGAAAGGATTGTCCCTCGGCCAGTTTCCGGCACTTCAGGTTTTCCAGCCGGAAATGCCCGGCAGTGTCCGTCACGGTTCGGGTATCCTCGAAGACGCAGGACTCCTCGCCGGTATAGAGACTCACGATCGCTCCCGCAATTGGCTGTTTGTTCCCGTCCAGAACCGTCCCGCCGACCCACCCGATCAGGTCGGCCTGAGCCGAATCCTTCGGAGATTCCACTTTCGTTACGACCACACGGACTTCCTTTTCGGTCGCGTCGAACAGGGCAAAGGGACAATTATTCCCCTGAGCGCCCTGTTCGAATCCCACCCAAATCCCGGTATTCAGGGGCAGCC
>DAOPYU010000494.1:0-3258 GCA_035353095.1 Candidatus Sumerlaeota bacterium
CCGTGGTTCCTCGTCTTTTCTACCCTCTTTTTTCGGGGACATCCGGTTCCGGTTCCCATTCCCAGTCGTAATACCGGACCTGGCGTGGGGGAGGGGTGGTGGTGAGGGCGACGTGGAAGTCTTCTTCCATCGGCAGATCCGTTATCCAGTATTGCGATGGCCGGTCCCCCTCGATTTTCAACTCCAGGAGGCGCGCCGGTTCTCTCGGGTCCAGGGAGACAGAAAAAAGGGACAGGCTCTCGGAGAGTCCCGTCGCCCTAGCTTTCAGGAACGACTCCTTTCGCGCCCAGCAACAGAAGAACGCCCGGAAACGCCACGGCTCCTCGAGCGCTTCGAGCGCGGCCACCTCGCGTTCGGAAAAGAAACGCCGCGCCAGGGACAGGTATTCCTGCTTCGGGCGCACCTTTTCCACATCCACCCCGACCTCGACCCCGCGCGCCACGGCCAGCACGACCCGTTCGCCCGAGTGCGAGAGATTGAACCGGTAGGGATTCTCGATGGGACCATTTTCCAGAAACGGCTTCCCCTGTTCTCCGATACCGACGGTCAGACTTTCTGGGGACAGGTTGAGGTAGCGCCCCAGCGCTCGTCGCGCCATGGCCCGGCCCAGGACGAACTGGTGTCGGCGCCGCGCGTGGAGGTACCGCCGCGCCCGCGCCTGTTCCTCCTCGCTCAGAATGGCCCAGTCGGCCTCGTTTCCCCCCCCTTCATCGAGCCCCGCGCGCCAGACATCCACGTCCCCCGCTTCCAGAAGGAAGGGACAGGTGCGCGCGGGCGACCAACTCGAAACGGCGGGGCTTCCCTGTGGGTTTTCCATACACTTCATTCCTCACTGTTTTACCGCATTCAACCACGGAACACATTCAACCACGAAACACACGAAAAACACGAAAACAGCATGAAACTTCAGAATTGAGATCTTTCGACCACCGAGTTTCTTCTAGCGGGCCTTGTTGATATTCCGGACTGTACCGTTTTACATCCCTTCGTTTTCTTCAGTTTTTCCCTGTTGCGTTCGGATTCTTCTCTGGAGCACCTTCGCAATCCAGCCCGCTGTGACTCCCATTGCGAAATACTGCAAGGTTCCGGCGATACTGAAGAAAGCCAGGGGCAACCAGAAGTTTCTCATCATGAAAGAGACGGTTCCCTGGGAGCAGAACCATTCATCTGCCGCAAGAAGCAGGAGCGAGGAGGGGAGATCAATGAAATCGAACAATAGCCATCCCATGAGCGCCTCTCCATGACCTTGCGCAAGACTCTGCCAGATGGAAATGCCATTCAGCAGGACAAGCAGAAGATGAATCATGGCCAAAGTAAGGGCGGAAATCAACAGGGGGGAAATCCTTCTGGCCTTTCTGATGAGCAGGGTGGAAAGTCCGATGCCCAGAAGGATCACGAAAGCAACCTGTATCGAAACACCCAGAGATTCGAACATGCGGTATCCTTCCTTCGTACAGTTTTCGAGACTGTAAATCCCCACTCACAACACAAACGGCCCACCCGCCTGTATGGGCGACTTGCGTGTTCGCCCGGGTACTTTCTTCATTTCTCTCCGCGCATTTTACCCCGCAATTTCTGGTTCGAAAAAGAAGAAATATTTCCTCCCAATCCGGAACTCTCTTGTGCTATATTTAAACCGGTTGGTCTCCTCTTTTTGGGCAGCATTCTATGCGAGCTCGTTTTGAAGGAGGATTCTATCCTCACTTCGCAAAGGAGGCCAACCATTTTCTTTCACCTCTGGCCCCTGTGGTTTCTTCCTCCAGATTCATTTTCGTTTTTTATAACACAAACGGCACCACCCGCCGGGTGCGGCGGCTGTAGGCTTCGTAGTCGGGGAAACGCTCCTTCAGCAACCGTTCCTCGACCCCCATCTTGATCCACAGGTCCACCGCCAGCACCCCCCACGCCAACAGCCGCACCTCGTTGAAACCGAGCAGGAGGAACGCCAGCGTGATCAGGAGGCCGCCGGTGTACATCGGGTGTCGAACATACCGGTAGGGACCGTGGGAAAGCAACCGGGCCTCCGGTTTCACTTCCGGACTCACCCGCAGTTGCCGCCCCATCGTGATCAGCGCCCACAGGAAGATTGCCCCGCCCGGCGCCAGAGCGGCCCACCCCACCAGCCGGTTCCACGGATACGCGCCCCCGAACAAAACCCCACAGATCGAAACAACCTGAACCGCCACGATGAGACGGTATCCGGCCTTTGAATGGAAATCCGGGCGTGAAGTCTTCTCGTTCATTTGTTCCTGTTCCCGGGCACGGCGATCGAGGCGCTTGAGTAACACCGCCCGATTTCGGGTTTCCGGCACGGTGGTGGCCCGCATCCTCGACTTTCTCATCGTATCCACGCCGGGCGTTCCGGCCCCTGCAACCAGGCCTCCAGCCGGTTCAACCCCTCCCGGATCGGAATTCGGGGGACATAACCGAAGTCCCGCCGCGCCGCGCCCAGGTCGAACCAGTGCGCCGTGGCCAGTTGCCGCGCGACGAACCGCGTCAGGGGCGGCTCCTCCTCCCGGCCCAGGAGGCCGTATCCCTTTTCGAGCAACCAGCCGACCCCATACGCGACTCCGGACGAGACGTTGCGTTTTACGGGCGGGACTCCCGCCGCCGCCAGGATCGAGTTGATCAGGTCCGCCATCGGCATCGGTTCACCGTTGGAGATGAAATACGCCCGTCCCGCCGGGGAGTTCCCCTTTTTTCCGATCCCTCTGTCCCCTTCATCCGTCCCTTTTATCCCCGGCAGGTCGGCGCCCAGCCGTTTCGCCGCCAGCAGGTGCGCTTCGGCGGCGTTTTCGACATAGACCGAATCGACCCGCTTGATTCCCCCATCCACCAGGCGCAGTTTCCCGGCGCGCGCCCGTTCCACCAGCCGGGGCACCAGATGCGGGTCACCCGGTCCCCAGATCAGGTGGGGACGCAACGCCACGGTCGCCAGATGGGGACCGTTTGCCAGGAGGACCAGTCGTTCCGCCTCGGCCTTGGTCTGGGGATAGAACGCCAGAAACTTCTCCGGGTAGGGTTCACGCTCGTCCACCTCTTCCTGGTCGCGCCCGGCGAAGGTCACGCTGGGCGAACTGGTGAAAATCAATCGGGGGACTCCCTGCCGCCGACACGCCTCGATCACGTTCACCGTTCCAGCCACATTGGCTTGATAATAATCCGCGTAGTCGCCCCACACACCCGCCTTGGCGGCGACATGAAAGACCGTGTCGCACCCCTCGACCGCCCGGCTCACCGCTTCGGGATCGCCCAGGT
>DAOPYU010000495.1:0-3253 GCA_035353095.1 Candidatus Sumerlaeota bacterium
GCTGCGTCCTCAGCATCCCACGTGTAATGTTCCCCCACCGGCGCGTCGCCGAGAAGTCCATACGATCGGATCGGGTCGTGTTCGTTCTCCATGCGTCTGTTCCTTTTCAAAACAGGGGATTCTGCTGGGAATGGTGACCTGTTTCAATGCGTCCTGTCCAGCAAGGGGTTGCTCAATCCTTTTCGAAATTTTTTGGGGCACCCCTTCAGGGTGCGAATTCTCAATTTCCTCTCCGTGGGTTCCCTTCGGTCACCCCCGGCTGGCTTACAAGCCTGCGAAGCAATTCAAGGGCGGCCCCTCCGGGGCCATTTTCTGCAAACACGTAAACAACTTTATAGACCTTGCATGACCACATGATAGACAGACTCTCTATTCCTTCCGGAACCCCTCCCAGCCCGTCTGGGCCGGGTCGGAGTCGGGGTCGGAGGCCGACGGACTGCCGGGTTGGCCGGCGGAGGGGGGGCAGATTTTCTCGCGGATGAAGCGCAGGTCGTCGAACATGTCGGCGTAATTTTCGTACTTGCGCCCGAACCGGGGAATGCCCCAGAGGCGCCCGAGGGGGACCTTGAGGAGCGATTCGATCTTCGGGTTCCGGAGCACCGACTCGAAGTTCTCGGCGTAGTCCCGGGCCGGGTGGAAGTGCTCGCCGGTGAGCATCTCAAACCAGAGAATGCCGAGGGCGTAAAGGTCGGCGGTCCAGGGGTCGTGGATGTCGGGGCGGGTGAAGCGGGCGTATTCGTTCGGCCGCGCGCCCAGGATGCCGAAGTCCACGAGTTTGATCTGCTGCGAAAAGGTGAAGAGGACGTTGCCCGGGTGGAGGCGTCCGTGGTAGGCGCCGCGCTGGCGGGCCGTGTTGAGCGCGCCGACCATGTCGTGAATCCAGGTGATGTACTGCTCGGGCTGGGCCAGACCGGGCGACTGGCGGTCGGCCAGCGAGCCCCCCTCGATGTATTCCATGATGAAGATGATTTTGCGCTCGTTCATGGGCGAGGCGAGAATCTGGCCGATGTTCGGGTGCTGGATGCCCGCGAGCCGTTCGAGTACCTGTCGGTCCACGGTCTTCAGGCCGATTTCCTTGAGCACCACCTTGCGGCCCATTTGCGGGTGCAGCGCCAGGAGCACTCTGGCGACGCCATCGTCGCGCAGCGTGCGCTCGATCTGGTAGAAACTGCTCAGGCTCTTCAGGTCCAGCGGACGATCCGGCGGCGTCTGACCCGGCGTGACAAACGTGGCGTCGGCTGGCAGCGGGGTGGGGTGGACCGACCCGGGGACGGGCGTCGGGGACAGGAGGGCGGGAAGCGGGGTGGGAGTCGCTTCGGGCCGTGGCGGATTCTGGGGGAATGGCGTGGATGGAGATGCCGGCCGCGGTTGCGGGGTGAGGGGCGGGGCACCCGGCCGCAGTTGGGGGACCCCGGCTCCCTGTTCCGGCCCCAGCAGGGTGGCCGCTGCGTCCGGCTCGTTGCGCAGGACGGTGGCGGCGGACAGCAGGGTCTGCGAAATGGTCTGGGCCGACGAGGGCATCAGGACGGAGGAACTCATGGTCGCTCCGGGGGTCTGACCCCCCATGAGCATGTGGGCGCGGGCCAGCGCCAGCGAGCGTTTGAACAGGTCGAACGAGCGCAGGCGCTTGTTCTTGTCCTGGTGCAGGGCCTTCAGGATGGTCTGGCTCAGCAGGGTCGGAATCTGGACGTTGAGCGTGTGGGGCGGGCGCCGGGGGGGCGGGGGACAGGGCTTGCCGGTCAGGAGTTCGTAGGCGATGACGCCCATGGCGTAGATGTCGGCCTCGGTCCCCACGTCCTTGGCGCCGATGAAGCACTCGGGCGCCATGTATTTGGGGGTTCCCATGACCACGTTGGCCATGGTCAGGCGGTCGTCCTCGGAGGTCTGGAGCTGCGCGATGCCGAAGTCGAGCAGTTTCACCTCGCCCTTGTCGCTCAGGAGGATGTTGGCCGGTTTCAGGTCGCGGTGGACCACCCCCTGGCTGTAGGCGTAGTCGAGCGCATCGCAGACCGGGATCAGGCATCCGATCCGCTCGACAATGTTCTTGTCGCGGCAGTACTCGTCGAGGGTTTTCCCCTCGAAGTATTGCATGACGATAAAACAGACCCCCTGATCCTCGCCCTGTTCATACACCTGGATGATGTTGGGGTGAGTGAGGCGGGCGATGATCTTGCCCTCGCGCTTGAACCGCTCGGACATGCCGGGCAGGGCGCTGAGCTGGCGCTTGAGGGTCTTGATGGCCACGGGGCGGTCGAGCGCCACCTGCATGCACTTGCAGACCATGCCGCACCCGCCCACCCCCAGCAGTTTCTCGAACTGGTAATCCTTCATGCGCGCAAAGAAGGCCACCACTTCCTGGTGGTCGTCGGCCTGGCCCAGTTGGACGCTGATTTCCTCGAGGGCGAAGTACTGCCCCAGTTTTTTCTGGACCACCGATTGCGTGGCGACCAGGGCATGGATGGTCAGGCCCAGACTTTCCGAAAGTTCCTGAATCACCTCGTTGTCGCTCGGGTCGGTCATGACCAGGGTCAGGGTATTGCCCGAACGGTTCAGGGGAATAATCTCATGCTCGAGCAGGAGTTTTTTGGGAATGATCCGCATGAGGGCGGGCGCGATGTGGATGGACTCTTCGCCCAGGCTGGGCACCTTGAAGTGCTCCGCCAGGAAGCGGCACAGCACCTTTTCGTCCAGGTACCCCAGGTCAATCAGGTGGTGGCCCAGCCGCTTGCCCTGGTGCTGCTGCACCTCGAGCGCGGTTTTCAACTGTTCCGGCGTGATGAATCCTTCCCGCACGAGCCATTCGCCCAACTGCATCTTGCGGCTGAAACGGGAACGGACTTTGGACAGAAAATCCATCGCGATTTCTACTCTTTCGCCCTCTCGCCGGAACGAGCGGGAACCTGGTCCGGAACGTCAAGAAAATACGGGATTCGGGATTCAGAATACGGAATGGGACGACTGAAAAAACCGGGTAGATTTCGATCCTCTGGCCCTCCGAACCCGTCCAAAGACTACACCGGTTCCGGGTGGAAGGCAAGTGGAGAAAGAACCGCTTTTCGAGATTGGGTGCATCCTCCGAATTCGTGAGAAGGTTCACTGAAATTTGAATAGTCTGGCACCGTCCGGCACAGAGACACCCAAGACAAACACCGGAAGATTCGGGTGCGAAAGAATCCTGAAAGGATTCCACATACGCTAGCCCTGGGCTATCGTATGTACAAGCCCTTCGGGCTTTTCATCCCCCATAGGTTCG
>DAOPYU010000496.1:0-3249 GCA_035353095.1 Candidatus Sumerlaeota bacterium
AAGGCGTTCCTCGTGAACCGGGGCGTGGAAGAGGCCAAGCTCAGCACGATCTCGCGCGGCAAGGAAATGCCGGCCGTTCAGGGCGATAACGAAGCCGCCCGTTCCAAGAACCGCCGCTGCGAGTTCTACTACAACAGCAAGTGAACCAACTGATTCGAGGCTGAATCGGGCCGAAAAAATGAGTGGGTCAGTCTTCAAAACTTCGAAGGCTGACCCACTCGTTTTTTCCCAGGAATCGGAGGATGGATCCTTTTTCCTTCTCTCCATAACAAAAAAGGGACAGGATCAACAAGATTTACAAGATGAGAACGACCAAGATCGCATCCTGTAAATCTTGTTAATCCTGTCTGATTTTATTGTCGTTTCTCAGACGGGGAAATACGCCCCAGGTCGCCTTCGAGATACAGCACCACCGACGCGGCGGCCAGGGCGGCTGTTTCGGCCCGCAAAATCCTCGGACCCAGCGAACAAACCTCAAACCCCTCCTCCCGGGCGCACTCGACCTCCTCGCGCGTCAGGCCGCCTTCCGGGCCGATCAGGAGGCACACGGTCCGCCCCGGCACGTTCCGCTGGAACGCCCATCCCGTCAGGTCGTCCGGGGCATTCAAGGCTGTCTCCGCTTCCTCTCCTCCCGAAACGTTCCGCGCCTCCTCTTCCCAGAACAGGTACCGCGCCGCGTCCTGTGGAATCTTCCCAAACGCCTCTTCGTGCGACCGGCAGACCGCGATCTCCGTCAGCCGCGCCCGGCCGCACTGCTTCGCGGCGCCCACGGCGATCTTGCTCCACCGCTCGGTCGCTTCGGCCTCCTCGCCCGTCTCGACCCGTCCCACGCTCCGCACCGCCGGGAAGAAAACGATCTCGCTCACCCCGATCTCGACCGCCTTCTGGATCAGGAATTCCACCACCTTGTTCTTCAACAGACCGATCAGGAGCGCCAGCCGGGTGGCCGGTTCGGACGTGGAAGCGAAACGGTTCAGCAACCGGACCTCGACCTCGCGGCGCCCGGTCCGGACCAATTCGGCGTCGTAAAAGAACCCCACCCCATCGAGCAGCCGGACCCGGTCTCCTACTCCGAGCCTCAGGACATGGAGCGCGTGGTGGGCCTCGTCGGGAGGGAGGGACAGGGGCTGTTGCGCCACGCCATCCCACCGGGCCGCCTCGGGCGCGTAAAACAGACGAAGCGCTCCACCGCTCCCCTCACCGCTGGCGTCCTGCCGGGAACTGGAATGTTTTGGACGGGCCATGAGATCTCGCTTTCTTTATTGAAGAGGACGCACTTTCAGAGTGAGAACGCCGGCGGGGACGCGCAGACGGTACTAACTGCCACCGCCGCGCCGACGAGGACGCCGGCGGTACAAACACGGCCACCACACGTGCCGGCAAGGACGCCGGCGGTACAAACCGCCAGGGTGTCGATTCAGGCGGTGAAGCCCTTTGTGCCGGCGAGGACGCCGGCGGTACAAACCGCCACCGCAGGCTCAGGCGGGGACGCAGACGGTACGATTACAACCTTCTCCTCCCGCGCAAATGATGGCCCCATCGGTTCATTATCCATTCTCAATTATCCATTATCAATTATCCATTGTCCATTATCCCTTCCCCTCCCCTCCCGCATAACTCAACAGCCCCCTCCGCGCGCGGCGAAGGGGGCTGTTCGGGGTTTCAGGAAACGCCTTTCGGCTGCCGGTCATTTCAGATTCAGAGCGCCGGGTAGGTTTTCTTCTTCTGGAACGCGGCGATTTCGCGCTCTTTGACCTGGTCCTTATCGGTGCCGCGGCCCATCAACGCCGCCGTGGCCTTCTTGCCTTCCTCGACGCCGGGCTGGTCGAACGCGTTGATGTTGTAGAGCCCGCCGGAGAAGGCCGTCTGGACCTCGAGCATGTAGAGCAGGCCGCCCACGTTTTCGGGCGAAATCTCATCGAGGATGATCCGGACGCTGGGCCGCTTGTTCTTGCCCAGGGCGAATTCCGTGGCATCGAGTTCGACGTTGAGCAGTTCGCCCATGTCGTGACCGGCGAAGTAACGCAGTTCGGGGATTGCCTTGAAGCTCTTCGGAATCGGACACTTGGCGCGGAACTGTTCCGTCTTGATGAACGTGAAGATCTTGTCGTTGGGCCCTTCGACGTAGAGCTGCACCTGCGAGTGCTGGTCCGTGGCGCCGAGCGCCTTGATGGGCGTCTGGCCCACGTTGACCGTCTTGCCCTGCAGGTCCACGGCCTTGCCGATGCTTTCGGCCCAGAGCTGACGGTACCAGTCGGCCACGTCGCGCAGCGCGTTGGCATACGGCATCATCACCGACATCACCTTGCCCTTCTTCGTGTCGGCCAGGTAATGGATCGCCGCGTTCAGATAGGCGGGATTCTTGAACAGGTCGGCGGTCTTGCACCGCTTGTCCATCTCGCGCGCGCCCGCCAGGATGCGGGCAATGTCAATCCCCTCGACCGCCGCCGGAAGCAGCCCCACGGCCGTGAAGACCGAGAAGCGCCCACCCACGTTGTCCGGAATGACGAACGACGCCAGGTCGTTCTCGGTGGTGAAGGGGCGCAGCAGCCCTTTTTCACGGTCGGTCGTCGCCACCAGATGCTTGGGCAGCGCATCCGCGCCCACTTTGCGCTTGATGAGTTCGACGATCACCATAAGCTGGCACATGGTCTCGGGCGTGCCGCCCGATTTGGTCACCACGTTGAAAACCGTCTTTTTCGGGTCAATGACATCGAGCAGGCGGGTCAGGATTTCGGGGTCGGAGTTGTCGAGCACATAGAGACGCGGGTGTTTTTTACGCTGCTTGTCCGACAGGTCGTTGTGGTAATTGTGCGCCAGAGCGGTGTGGAGGCAGTAGGGGCCCAGGGCCGAACCGCCGATACCGAGCACGACAAAATTCTCGTACCCCTTGAGCGACTTGGCGTAGGCGTTGATGGCGTCCACCAGCAATTCGTCCTGGGGCAGGTCGAAAAAGCCCAGCTGGGCGCTCTTGCGTTTCTCAAGCAGGTCGGCGTGGATTTTCTCGGCGCGCGGCTGCAAAGCCTCGATAGCCTTCTTCGTCAGGCCGTGTTGCGGGCCGATCACGTCGGCCATCACCGCATTGTAATCGAAGCGGATCGTCATGGTGTGATGCGTTCCTTTCTGCACTCGAACAGGTTGTGTCTGGAGTTTCGAGACGGACGCCCACAGTGGCCGACCGCCGGTTGACGCGCGCGAACCCGGCAATTGTCGAAAGACCGAAGGTCTTCCCGCGGGTTTCGCCACGCA